>CAIJZG010000207.1 GCA_903825065.1 uncultured Bacteroidota bacterium | reverse complement strand
TTTTTCAGGACTTAAAAAAACCGGGAACTACGTTATAAAAATTGGTACCGTACAATCCTATCCTTTTAACATTAGCAATGATGCAAACAAAATTGCTGCGATTGCTTCTTTGAAAGGATTTTATTTTCAACGCTCTTCAATTCCGCTGGAAGAAAAATTTGCAGGGAAATGGAAGAGAACAGGATTTCATCCAGACAATAAAGTGCAGGTACATGCTTCTGCTGCCAGCAAAGAAAGACCAGAAGGATTTGTGATCTCTTCTGTAGGTGGCTGGTATGATGCAGGAGATTATAATAAATACATTGTAAACTCTGGGATCTCGAATGGCACTTTGTTTTCGGCTTATGAAGACTTCCCTGCTTATTTTGAAAAATTAAAAACACAAATCCCTGAATCGAATAATGGCATACCGGATTTGCTCAATGAAGCTATTTATAATTTACGCTGGATGTTAACTATGCAAGATCCGAATGATGGTGGTGTGTATCATAAATGTACCAATGCTGTTTTTGATGGTATGGTAATGCCTGGGGTAACTAAAGAGATCCGTTACGTAGTGCAAAAAAGTACGGCTGCAAGTTTAGATTTTGCAGCAGTTACTGCACAGGCCAGTAGAATTTTAAAAAGTTTTGAAAAACATTTTCCAGGCTTAGCAGATAGTTGTTTACAAGCTTCTAAAAAAGCATGGAACTGGTCTCTTGCCAATCCAAATAAATTGTATGAGCAAGATAAAATGAATCAAATATTTAAGCCAGCTGTTACTACTGGATCTTATGGCGATAATGATGTAATCGATGAATGGGTTTGGGCATCTGCTGAATTATATGTCACCACAAAAGAAAAAGAATACGCTACTAGTTTTGAAAAATACAATGGAAATTATAAAGCTAGTTTACCTTCCTGGAATAATGTAGGGATGCTGGGTTATTATAGTTTACTGCATTTTAGTAAAACAATAACCGCATTTTCTTCAATAGAAATTGATCAGTTAAAAAGTACGGTCATCAATATTGCCAATCAATATATTGGTAAGGTGGATGCAAATGCTTTTCAAACTGTGATGGGACAAAGTGTGCGCGATTTTAACTGGGGTAGTAATTCAAATGCAGCCAATCAAGGAATACTTTTGGTAAAGGCTTATTTAATTTCTGGAGATAAAAAATATATCAACTATGCTTTATCCAATGTAGATTATATTTTAGGAAGAAATGCAACTGGCTATTGTTTTGTTACCGGACTTGGTTCCAAGTCGTCGATGAATCCGCACCATCGTCAGTCTATATCTGATGGTATTGAAGCACCCGTTCCTGGTTTATTAGTGGGTGGACCGAATCCAGGGATGCAAGACAAATGCACGTATCAATTTAAAGAACCCGAAACTTGTTATTTAGACCAATCCTGTTCTTACGCTTCTAATGAAATCGCGATCAACTGGAATGCGCCTCTGGTTTATCTGGCCAACGCTATAGAAGCTTTAAAATATAAAGTAGGATATGTTTTAAAATAAAAATTCATAACATCACTTTTCTTCATCATTCCTTAAATTTAATTATAACATTAAATAGCGTTCAAATGGAAAATAAAACCTGGCA
>CAIJZG010000206.1 GCA_903825065.1 uncultured Bacteroidota bacterium | reverse complement strand
TGCCAAAATTAGATGTCAAAAAATAAAAATTTAAAAAAGTAAAAAAGCCCTCCAATTTTTTGTTGGAGGGCTTTTTCTATGCAAGAATATTTAGAGATCGATGTATGATATCAACGGATTCTAAAATCTGATCTTTGGTAATTAATAATGGGGGTGCAAAACGAATCTTATCACCATGCGTTGGCTTCGCTAATAATCCATTTTCTTTCAACTCTAAACAAAGGTCCCAGGATGCTTCTGGATTAGCATGTTTAATCACAATAGCATTAAGTAAACCTCTACCACGAATAGTGGTAATATATGGTGAATGTAATTTTGCTAATTCTGATCTCAATAATGCTCCCATCAGTTCTGCATTCTCAGCCATTTTTTCTTCTTTCAAAACAGTTAATGCAGTAATCGCTACAGCGCAGGCAAGCGGATTACCACCATAAGTAGAACCGTGTTCACCCGGAAGGATATTCAACATTATAACATCGTCAGCTAACACTGCAGATACTGGTAAAACGCCGCCACTCAAGGCTTTGCCAAGAATTAAGATATCCGGACGAACACCTTCATGATCGCATGCCAGCATTTTTCCTGTTCTTGCTAAACCAGTTTGAATTTCATCAGCAATAAATAAGACATTGTATTTGGTACATAATGCCCTTACTGCAGTTAAATATCCATCATCAGGTAAAACAACACCCGCTTCACCTTGAATTGGCTCTACCATAAAAGCTGCCACATTAGGATCTTTCAATGATACTTCTAATGCCTCAATATCATTATAAGGAACCAATGCAAATCCTGGCATGAACGGACCAAATCCTTTATAACTACTTGGGTCGGTTGAAGATGAAATTGCCGCCATTGTTCTTCCCCAAAAATTTCCTTCTGCAAAAATGATCTTGGCTTGATTTTCTGCAACTCCCTTTTTGTTATAAGCCCAACGACGAGCTAATTTAATAGCAGTTTCACCACCTTCTACTCCGGTATTCATTGGCAATACCTTATCATAACCAAAATAGGCTGTAATAAATTTGGAATATTCTCCCAATAAATTATTATGAAAAGCACGTGAGGTAAGGGTTAGTTTTTGCGCCTGATCAATCAATGATTTGATAATGGCTGGATGACAATGTCCTTGGTTTACGGCAGAATAGCCACTTAAAAAATCATAGTATTTTTTGCCATCTACATCATACAGAAAAACGCCTTCGCCTCTTTCTAAAACAACAGGTAAGGGATGGTAATTATGCGCACCATATTTGAGTTCGGTTTCCAAAAAAGCTGCCGTTCGCGCTGATAGATCATGCGTAATCATATAAAACAATTGATAGTATTAGATATCGAAATACCTAGGATGAAAAATAGAGTTATTAAAAATTGCAGATAGATTTCTGCCTGCTAAAAATTAGAAGCAACAAGGGTGATCGAGGAAATCGAGATTCAATAATAGAAAACGCATAGTAATTTTTTCGTTGGAAAGATACAATTTACGTTTTAAAAGTCTAAAATTATTTAAGATGCGATGAATTGTTGAATTAATTCTAATAGGAAAGCCATGCATTTGATTGCTTACCTTATTTTCGCACAAATTATTATTTTGGTTTATCCAAGCATCGCGATTGTAATTCTCAACTTCAATGGCAAAAAACACCTCGAAAATTTTTTGCCTTCCGTTTTGGCATCTACTTACGCCAATAAAAAAGTAGTGATGGCAGATAATGCGTCAGTTGATGATTCAGTTGAATTTGTAAAAAATGAGTTTCCAACAGTTGAAATAATTGTGAACCATCAAAATGAAGGCTTCGCAGGAGGATATAATTGGGCATTATCGAATGTGGTAGCCGACTATTATGTATTGCTCAATTCAGATGTATCGGTTACTCCGGGTTGGATAGAACCCATCATACAATTGATGGAATCCGATCCGAAGATTGGTGCGTGTCAGCCTAAGCTCTTATCTTATTATAATCCGCACTTATTCGAATATGCAGGTGCTGCAGGCGGATGGATTGATAGCTTAGGGTATCCCTTTTCCAGAGGAAGGGTTTTCGATGTGTGTGAACCAGATAATTCTCAATACAATACAACACAACGAATATTCTGGGCTTCAGGAGCTGCGATGTTTGTAAAATCTAGCGTTTACCATGATATGGGGGGATTAGATGCCAGTTTTTTTGCGCATCAGGAAGAAATAGAGCTTTGCTGGCGCATGCAGTTAAAGGGATATAGTATCATGGCTTGCCCTGCATCAGTAGTTTATCATGTAGGAGCCGGAACTTTACCGAGAGGGGGACGTAAAGTGTTTCTTAATTTCAGGAATAACCTAATCATGCTTTGGATGCACCTACCCCTCAGCGAAAAACTTTGGAAGTTACCTGTTCGCTTTGCTTTGGATGCCATTTCTGCCTGGAAAGGATTATTAACGGGAGATACTTATTTTTTTACGGCAATTATGAAAGCCCATTTCGCTTTATTTATTTGGATTTTAAAGCCAAATAAAAATAAAAAGCTAAGCCCTAAGCCTTTAGCACAGCTTGATGGCGTGTATAAAGGGTCGCTCGTATGGCAATATTTTGTTCGGAAAAAAACAAGTTTTCAAAAAATTGTTGGAAAATAGGTTTTAATATTTTGAATGGGAACCCTATTTTTGCAATCCAATAGATATAGATATGTCAAACGAAACTAACAATACGCCTGAAAAAGACTTTACCAAAAATTGGGTAAGTTCTTCTAAGTTTTTATTTTATTTACAGGTGTTTTGTATTCTTGCTTTTACATTAGGTGGATGTTTACGTATGTATCATCAGAAATACCCTGGAAAACCTGATATTGAAATTCAAGGAAGCACAAAATATACGCCTGAGTATAAGTAATTTGAAAAAAAATTTTGTCAGGAACTTCAGATTGCTATTTTTGCACTCCTAATTTAAATAGTTCTTTACAAATTTATCCGCTGAAGCACATGCAAAAGTGGATGAAAAAATCGCGAAAGTAGCTCATTTGGTAGAGCACGACCTTGCCAAGGTCGGGGTGGCCGGTTCGAGCCCGGTCTTTCGCTCTAAGTCCCGTCCGCGTAGGCGGTTCGGGATTTTTTTTTTGGACGCCTTGGTGGTGGAACTGGTAGACACGCAGGACTTAAAATCCTGTTCGCCGCAACGCGAGTGCGGGTTCGATTCCCGCCTGAGGCACAATCGATAAAAAAACCTGGAAAATTTTCCAGGTTTTTTTATTTGTAGCCATTTAAATTTTAATATTCATATCTGTATTCAATATTTCCCACCTGGAGCTTTTTATTGTCTGTACAAGTTTCTGAGATCTTTAATCCTTTGTCATTATAGGTATACTTCCATACGAAGTATTTGCCACTCGCAGTTAATTGAGTCATCTGAATTGGTCTTCCCTTTTCATCGTATTCGTATTGATAATTGGGAATTAATTTCTTTAAACGAGTATTGTATCGAACGATGTCGGTTATTTGACGTGCTTTATTATAATAATAATAGTAGGTTTCTATTTCTCTATTCTTCTTCATCCAATGTTCTTCTACTAAATTATTTCCTTCATCATATACAAAACTTCCAAAACTACTATCAGTGTTGTTTTTTATTTTAATAACAGATGTATAAATTCCACTAGCATTCGAAATCCATTCACGTGTTTCTACTGAATGATAGTTCATAGCAGTATCTAAAGTAGTTAAAGTAAAGAGTTTGATGTTACCTTTTCCATCATATCCATATTCCATCTTATTATTAATGCCATTGCTATATGATTCTGAACTCTTTATTTTGCCTTGTTCAAAGAAACTAGTTGTTTCAGTGGTTTTACCTGAAATATTCGAAGTGCTGGTCACCAATTTTTTCCCATCATTACTCAATTCCTGTGTTAATTTAAAACCTTCGGTAGGTGTTCGGTCATCTTCAAAACTAGTAGCCGATATCCTTTTCACTTTATTGGTCCTCAATATTTGAAATTGATTTTGACTCTGTTGGGTGGCTAGAATATCATTATAATAATATTGACCAAAAGCCGAACCACAAACGAAAAAGCCAATTATTACCGAAATACATCTCATGTCATTGTTTTAATGGGTCAAATGTACAGTTAGAGTTTTCAACATTCAAAATTACCTCTGTGGTTGATGCTAACCCAATCAATTAGTTCTGTATTTTTAGTCAAACGATAACAAGTGTCACACTATCAAGAAAGAAAAGAAAAG
>CAIJZG010000205.1 GCA_903825065.1 uncultured Bacteroidota bacterium | reverse complement strand
TCAATGCATTCAGCTTATCTGGACGATTGATGGTGATGGTGAAAATACCGTTTTCGAGATTTGATAATAAAGTAGTCATGATTTTCATTTTTGATAAGGGTTTATGGCACACGTATGACGCAGATTAGGCAGATTTTCGCAGATTATTCTAGAACAATTTTTTGTTAGTATTTGAAAATATTTTACGTTTAAACTGAGCTTGCTTTCCAAAATTTAATAACAAACCAATTTCTAAATCTGTGGCTTTTAAATAATTTATTAATTGTAATTCATGCTCTTCCACAATTCCTTCTGATGCCTTTAATTCAATAATTATTTTATTTTCTACTAAAATATCTACATAATAATCTCCTACTATTTTTTCTTTATAGTAAACCTTGATTGGTTTTTGTTTTTCACAATATAATCCATCTGACATTAGCTCAATCATCATGGCATTTTCATAAACTTTCTCTAAAAAGCCAAACCCCAATTTGTTATATACAGAATAAAACGATTTAATAATTCTTTTAGTAATATCTGAATGAATAAAATCAGCCATAGCATTAATGATATCCTTAAATATAATTAGTGAAATCAGCGTTTTTTATAAAATTATTTTATCTGCGGAAATCTGCCTAATCTGCGTCATCCGTGTGCCATAAAAGCATCCCTAAAAATCTCTATTCTCCCCAACCCATGTTTTGATATAAGCTGCTATATCAGCAGTCGTAGTGCCAGGTGCAAAAAGATTACCTACACCCATATCCTGTAATGTTTTCATTTCATCCTCAGGAATAATGCCGCCGCCAGTAAGCAATACATCATTCATTTCTTTCTCTCTCATTAATTGAATAATCTTTGGAAACACAGTCATATGAGCACCGGAAAGGATACTCACTCCAATAGCATCCACGTCTTCCTGAAGGGCTGCATTTACAACCATTTCAGGTGTTTGACGTAATCCGGTATAGATTACTTCCATGCCTGCATCTCGTAATGCAGTGGCAATTACTTTTGCGCCTCTGTCGTGACCATCTAATCCCACTTTTGCAACAAGTACGCGAATTGGTCTTTTCATATACAAGATTTAGAAACAATGTTCTACAAAATTAAACTAAAATGCCTATTGAAGCGGGGATGTTTCTTTTTTAGATTGTATAATCTTCAGCTTAAATTCTTGCTGCATTTTTGCATTCATACCTTTTAATAATAGAATTAAGCTCCCTCTTTCTCTGGCATATGGAGTAGTGACACTGTCAAATAACACCACTTCTTTGAAATTCTTGAGAAAGTCGTGTTCCATTTCGTGAATATCATCTGTAACTAATACGATATTATTAAAATCAAGTGAATCGGGCATCCAATATAAGAAGCTGGCATTATTGCTATAAGTCTCGGGTAATTTATATTTCTTAGCATAATAATTCAAAGCACCAGCTTCACCATAGTTATCGCAGAATAATAAGGTATTCTTTTTTTCAACATCATTTAGAGAATGATAAGCTTTAGCAGATTTCCTAGCCATTTCTTCCCATCCCAACATATCTGCAAAATCTTGTGGTAGGGGATGTTCTTCACCATCTTCCCAATTTAATACGCCCATTTTTTTGATATTCTTTTTTTCATAAAATGCAGCCAATTTTGCGGGCTCCATGATGGGTAGTGCGATGGGTACTAAAAAATAACTTAAGACCAAAGGAATAATAATTAAGATTACTCTTACAAACTTGTATCGATAACTGGTGATTATTTCCAACTGATAAGATCCAAATGCAAGGAGTACAGGGTAAGCGCCCATGGCATAATAGTTTTTGCCATGTAATAAAAGGAATAAACTGATCACAATTAAATAGGCAAATCCAACGAATCGAAAATCTTTTAAACTGCTAACAAATAACAATGCAAATAATCCGGATAGCCATATAAAAACTACTGGAAAATTCATGATGAGCTGATCAATCAAAAAACTAGTGGGACTAATATATTGCAATTGGGTCTCCTGCAATTTATTCATGTGAAATGCTACCGGAAAATGCTGTTGGTATTGCCAAATGATATTTGGGAGAAATATTAGCACTGCAATTAATACAGCAAAATAAAAATGTTTATTTCTGAAAATATTACGCTGGTTGGTTAAAAGTAAACCTAGAATTAAGCTAACTATATAAAAGAGAACTGAATATTTACTTTGCATTCCTAATCCGCAACAAATACCTAATATAAAGAACCATTTTATTTGCTTTGTTTGTATAAAACGAATCAGGCAATAAACGATGGATGTCCAAAAAAATAATTCCAAAAAATTAGGTTGAAATAAAAACTGCATGCGCAAAAAACCACTGAATATAAAAGAAAGGAATACCATGAAAATTGAGAATGATCTCCCGCCTAATGAGAGTGCTAATTTTCCGGAAAGGGTCATGGTGAGCGCTCCAAAAAGAGAAGGCCAGAATTTTAACCAAAACATACTGTTACCAAAAAAATGGGTAGTCCAAGCTAGTAGAGATAGCAGTGGGGGCACTTCCATGAATCCCCATGCTAAATGAGTACCCTCAGCCATATAGAGCATTTCATCTCGATGTGGTTCGTAAATGCCATTTTGTAAGAGAAAAGGGGTAATGAATTTTACAAGAGCCAGGAAATATAAAAGCCTGTTAGCTTGCTTCATGCAATTGTTTTGCAGAAAGATAGTAACAGGCTTTTTAATATTGAATTAAAATTTTATAAATGGAGTAACACAACTACTTTTTTAATTCTAGCAACGGTTTCATTTCTTCCAATAGTAGCTGCAATTTCAAAGACACCAGGGCCAAATTTTCCACCTACTAACATGATGCGAAAAGGCAGCATTAGTTCGCCGGGTTTTAATTGATGTGCGGCAGCCATTTCTTTAAATTCGGTTTCTAAATCTGATGATTCCCAAACTGCGCTTAATTCATAGGCTCGAATCAATTCGTTGAAGAACATATTTTTCTTATCATCCCATTTTGGTTGAACAGCAGCAATATCAATTTGCTCAGGCAATTGGAAAAAGAAAGCAGCTTGTGTTACAAAATCAGGTAATAAGGTACAGCGATCTTTTACTAATTCTATTGCTTTTGCCAGTAACGCATCATCGGTAACAGTAATGCCTGCTTCCGCAAAATATTTTTGAATACTCAATTCTAATTCCTTAGGATGCTTGCGTTTAATCCATTCGTGATTATACCATTTTGCTTTTTCGTAATCGAATTTTGCTCCACCCTTATGTACGCGTTCCATTGAAAATTGAGCGATCAATTCGTCCATTGAAAATATTTCCTGATCAGTGCCATCATTCCATCCAAGCATGGCTAATAAGTTTACGAATGCTTCGGGTAAAAATCCATGTTCTTTAAATCCAGTTGTAGTTTCATGCGTTTTTGGATCTGTCCAATCGCTCGCAAATACCGGAAATCCTAAACGGTCTCCATCGCGTTTACTTAATTTACCGTTCCCATCAGGTTTTAAGATCAGTGGCAAGTGTGCCCACTCAGGCATCTCATTTTTCCATCCCAAATAATCCCATAACAATAAATGTACGGGTGCTGAAGGCAGCCATTCTTCTCCACGAAAGGCATGTGTAATTTTCATTTGATAATCATCCACCACTACTGCTAAATGATAGGTAGGCATACCATCTGCTTTCAACAAAACTTTGTCATCCACTTGCGAAGTATTGAAATTTACTTCACCCCGAATCATATCATTAAATGAAACAGTTTCATTCAATGGCATTTTAATTCGAATAACATAAGGAGTGTCGGATGCTAATAAATTAGCAGTTTCATCGGCAGTTAATGTTAATGAGTTACGCATTTTATCGCGCAGCGCATGATTGTATTGTGGAGAAGGATTTTCCGGAGTTTTATAAGCAGTACGCATGGCTTCCAGATCTGCAGGAGTGTCAAATGCATAGTAAGCATATCCATCAATCACTAATTGCTCTGCATATTGGCGGTAATTGGCTTTTCTTTCGCTTTGGCGATAAGGGGCAAACGGACCACCATGTAAAGGACTCTCATCAGGCACCATGCCACACCATTTTAAGGTATCGAAAATATAAGCTTCAGCACCTTCCACGAATCTTGTTTGGTCTGTGTCTTCAATCCGTACAATAAAATCACCGCCATTTTGTTTGGCAAATAAATAGTTGAAAAGAACGGTTCTTACACCGCCTAAATGCAATCCGCCCGTTGGTGAAGGCGCAAAACGAACCCTGATTTTCTTAGTCATAAGATTACAAAGATAAACTTTGCAATTCCTTTCTGAACCGCCATTGATAAATATCTTTACAGCATGTATTTTGTAAAAGCACCTTTTTGGTTAAGACTCTTGTATCGACCCTTATTGTGGAAGGTACCCGAAAAGGAGAAAGTGATTTATTTAACTTTTGATGATGGTCCACATGATCTGGCTACCCCATTTGTATTGGATCAGCTTAAAAGGGTTGGTGCGAAAGCCAGCTTTTTTTGTATTGGGAAGAATGTAGATGTCGAAAAGACTCTCTATGAAAGGATTCTAGCGGAAGGGCACCGAGTGGGTAATCATACACAGAATCATTTAAATGGTTGGAAAGTTTCAACAGATTTATATCTGGCTAATATTGAGCTGGCGACTAAGTCCATTACTAGCTGTCTATTTAGACCTCCCTACGGAAAAATTCGATTGAAAGATATTGCACCTGTAAAAGCTTTATTGAATGCCAAAGCCAAAGAAAATGGAATTCAATCAGCCGCTAAAATTGTGATGTGGGATGTATTGAGTGGTGATTTTGATGAGCAGCTGGGTCTGGAAAATTGTTTGCAAAACGTATTGAAGCATACCCGTATGGGAAGTATTGTAGTTTTTCATGATAGTGCTAAAGCATGGGAAAGGTTGGAATATGTACTTCCAAAAGTGTTGGATCATTATACTAAAATGGGATTCCAATTTAAAGTGCTACCTGAGTAGTCTTGAATGGAAGGGTATAAAAAAAGAGTGGCCAGGGTAGAAACCCCGGCCCGTTTTTAATCCGTACCCTATGAAAACACTCTTCAAAGCATTGTGATGAAACAAAGCTTAATTAGTTAATATTGAATAATTTGTGCAGCTAACTGGTTTTAGCGGTACCATTTTTCTGCACCCAATTTCGAAAAAATTCAAACAATTCAAACGATTCTTATGAAGTGGATTGATTAATCATGTTCCACTTTTATTAAACGGCAGTGGTTCTTCTTTTATTTTGCACAGTTTAAAAAAGACAGTTATTTTTTTGACTTAAAAGCGGGAATTTTGCAATATGACGATTATTGATACACATGCACATTTATATTCTGAAGAATTTCAGGTTGATATTGATTTAGTGATGGATAGAGCTCAAAAAGCAGGGGTCTCAAAGATGTATCTGCCTGCCATTGATAGCTCAGAAACGGAATCGATGATGGCACTAGAGCAAAAATATCCTGGGGTATGTATAGCGATGATGGGTTTACATCCTTGTTATGTGAAAGAAAATGTAGCATTAGAACTGGAACATGTAAGGTCATGGTTAGAAAAAAGAGATTTTGTGGCTATTGGGGAGATTGGATTGGATTTTTATTGGGACAAAACTTTCACGCATCAGCAATATGAAGCATTTGATATTCAAATGCAGTGGGCTTTGGAATTGAATCGGCCGATTGTTATTCATACCCGTAATGCAATGCAAGAAACGATTAATCGTGTAAAACCATTTGCTCAGAAAGGATTAAAAGGAATATTTCATTGTTTTAGCGGTAGTACAGAATCCGCCAAGCAAATCATTGATTTGGGATTTCTTTTGGGTATTGGAGGTGTGATTACCTATAAAAATGCCGGATTGCCTGAAGTGTTAGAAAATGTGAATTTAGAACATTTAGTACTAGAAACAGATGCTCCTTATCTTACACCAGTTCCATTTAGGGGGAAGAGAAATGAAAGCAGTTATCTATCTTTTATCATCACTAAGTTAGCGGAAGTGAAAGGTATTTCTGAAGAGGAGGTAGCGAGGATTACCACTTTGAATGCAGAAATGATATTCCAACAACCTATATTTGCAACCCGTTAAATAGAGAGGTGTCCGAGTGGTTGAAGGAGCACGCCTGGAAAGTGTGTATACGGCAACGTATCGAGGGTTCGAATCCCTTCCTCTCTGCATAAAAAAATCCTCAGAAATTTCTGGGGATTTTTTTATGGGATAAACATTTTATATAATAGCCATAAAAGTAAGGTTCCAATCAGAGCCATTATTAAGCCACTCCATTTTTTTCTCTTAATATAAAGTATGAGGATCATGCCTGTTAAAGAAACTAATATAAGTAGCGCTGCGGAAATATCTATCACCCAAGACCATCTTGATCCGGTATCTCGTCCCTTATGCAAATCGTTCATGATACCTATCATACCTGCACGCAAGAGTGTTAATTCGTAGCTGCCATTTTCCCGATTGATAAATGCATCAGCCGCATATCCTGGTCCTTTAAATGAAACCGTACACTGTCCCTCATCCATTCTAAATTCACTAACTGCTGCAGTAATATGATGATTCTTTCTTAAATATTCTACAATAGGGAGCTTTGCAATTTTATTAGTGTCTTTACTAATAACCCAATTGCTATCCATTTTTCCCTTCTCTTGTGTTGTTTTTAATTCACCCGCAAAATAATCGGGATGATTTAAAGTAATTCCAGTGACAGAAAAGAAAAAAACAATTGCAAAACTGATCATCGAACCATAAATATGCAACCATCTTGAAAGCATAGCAACCTTTCTTTCGAAAGCTATTCTGGTTTTTGATTTTACTGGTTTCACTTTTATGGAAAGATTAATTTTCGATTGATTTATTTTTATAGGCAACAAGCACAGTTCCTACTTCTGAATTTCCTTTTAATGTAAATTGTTGATCAGCATTACTGCAATTTACTTCTTGTTCTAATAAATCATAACCGCCATGTTCTCGTGCCACTTCAATATGTATCGAATATTTTCCGGGACTTAAAACTTTTCCCTTATCATCTTTACCATCCCATTTCATGGTATATTTTCCAGTAGAACGGGTAGAACTAGTAATGGATACAAATGTGCTTGGGTCTGCAGAAAGTGAACTTCCATTTTTACGATACCAGTCTCTCAAATCAGGAAGCCATCTTCCTTTATTATACCAAAGAGCAATAGTTTTTACAGTTTTAAGATCCTTGTCTTCAATCCATATTGCAACAAAGGGTCTTTTTGCGTAACCCATTTGTGGTGCCAGTTCCAGACCGATAACAATTTCTTTGGTCCAATCTTTTTGACCATTTATGATGGGAGTCATGTTTGGTATGGAAGCTTCTAAATTCTTCCAATTCTTGCTTTCATAACGTGCTCCATTTCTAGTGATAATCAGGTAATCAACATGATCCATACTTTCTGCCATGGCAATGCTTTCACTTGGCTTCATTACGTTGAACGCTGTTGCCAAAGCACCTGCATCAGTAGCAGAATTGGTAACTACCGTGGCACTGATTACTTCATTGGCTGGTAATGCAGTTCGTGGATCCACAATATGTGAATACCATTGTCCATTTATTAATTCACCCCTTCTATAATTGCCGCTAGTAGCGATGGCTTTTCCTTGAATTAAAAGTTTATCAATAGGGGCATCATTTTCAGCATCAGCTTTTGGATTACTGATCCATACTTTTTCATTGATCGCTCCTTTTATAACCATATCGCCACCGATGTTTACAATAATGCCATTTAATTCTGTTGCATTCATGGCAGCATTTACTGCGGCTTGAATGATATAAGACTTTGCAAAACTATTCAGCTTTAAAGCGGCATTGCTGATATGGGTGGCTGTTTGATTTTTTTCATCTAAGGTCCAATGTATTTGCTTTACATTGGCAATTGCCTGATTCAATTCTTCTTGAGTGGGAAGCGTAGATTTTGTAGCTGCCTCTTTCCAAACTTTATTCACTATTTCTGCCGCTGGATCCAATGCGCCATTCGTGCGCATACGCCACTCATCGAACAAATGAAGCACGCTAAATAAGTCTTTAGAAATGTGAATGGCTTCATTATGAGTATTCATCCATTTGCTAAACTCACTTTTAGTATCATATCCACTTAGAATTTTGGAAAGTCGATCTATTTCATTCAAAACTGTTTCTTCTGCAATGTTTGCTTGCTTTTCAGAAAATGCGGAAGTTTTAATTTCCAAGGAAGTACCTAATACGTTTTCGTAATGTGCAATATGCAATTGTGCGGTTTTCTTTTCCTTAATCGGATCTTTTGCTAAAGCCCATTGGCTTACAAAAAGGCAGAGCCCCAAAAAATAAATGCTCAGAGATTTCGACATGTTACTTGATTTTGCTTGATATTTTATTAGGCCTCAATGTAGCTGATAACGATATAACACTGATCTTAAAATCGGTAATTGGTAAAATATAGTCTGTGAATGGGTGAATTTTTAATTATGAAACATCCACAGCGTAAGGGCTAAAGCCCGGTATCATTGCGTATGCCCTGCCCCCTAGGCTGAAGCCTAGGGTTAACGTTGAAGCAAATGATATAGTATATAATTGGCTGAAGGATAGGGGTTAACTTTTTGAGATGAAATATGTTAACCCCAGCTTTCAAGCTGGGGTTAACAGCAATATGAGAAATACACTACTGGCTCCAGAATTGGGATGAATAAGAAAGATACAGGCATGATATTTTAATCCTAGTCTTCAGCATTGGCAGGATAAGAAAGCTACAGGTATTATATGTTAACCCTAGGCTTCAGCCTAGGGATTAAAGATAAAGTTGAATTTGGGCTTTAGCCCTTAAGCTCTAAACATCCAATATAAAATCATTTTATTCCCTGAATGATGCCCTTCCATTTTCTTTTATTTCTTTTATATTAAAATGTATAGCGATGTCGTTCACTAAAATTATGATACATGCAGTTTGGGGAACTAAAAAAAGAGTTGCTATGATGACTAGTGATATTCGCCCCACAATTATTCAGCATATAAGAACAAATGCAATTTCAAAAGGTATTTATATTGATAGATTGAATGGGCATCAAGATCATCTTCATTGTTTGATGGATTTGCATCCAGATATTAGTCTTAGTAAAGTATTGCAACTAATAAAAGGAGAATCTGCTTATTGGATTAATCAGCAGAGATTGATAAGCTCAAGATTCGAATGGGCCGAAGAATACTATGCTGTTTCAGTGAGTGAATCTATGTTGGAGCAAGTGAGATGGTATATTGATGGACAAGAAATACATCATAAAAAAGTAACGTTTCAGCAAGAGTACGAAGAGCTTATTAAAGAGTATAATGATCTAAAGGGTTTGTGGTGATTGTAAGGGCTAAAGCCCGAAATCAATAATTATTCAAAGCCCCTAGGCTGAAGCCTAGGGTTAACGTTGAAGCAAAAATATTTTACATAATAAGCTGAAGCCTAGGGTTAACGTTGAAGCAAATGATATAGTATATAATTGGCTGAAGCCTAGGGTTAACTACTTGATATTGGGCTTATAGCCCTCACACACTTTATATACTTTATAGGATCATCACCCACCTATCAACTTCGCTATTCCAAATGCAAAGCCAGCTGCGATGGCTCCGATTATGGCTACTTTTAATCCACCTTTGAATGGAGGGGTGCCAGTTAATTTACTTTTAAAGTATCCAAATATGAATAAACAAATCAAGGTTACTATCGCGGAAATTTTGAGACCAGTTAACCCATCTTGTACAAAGAAATACGGACTCAAAGGAATTAATCCACCAACTATGTATGAAGCACCGATATTGAAAGCACTTTTGCCTGCTCGTTTAGGATCTGGTTTTTCTAATCCTAATTCATGCTTCATCATAAAATCAGCCCACCGGTCTTTGTCCTTAATTAATTCTTCTACTGCTTGTTCTTGAACGGAAGCACTCAAACCTAGTCCCTCAAAAAATTCACGTACTTCTTCTCTTTCAACATGAGGTAATGTTTCAATTTCATCATATTCCCTTTTCAATTCACTTGCATAGTGTTCTTGTTCTGTTTGCCCGGCCAAGTAGCCACCTAAACCCATGGCAATAGATCCAGCAGCAATTTCAGCGATACCAGCAATCACAATCAAGTGCACATTCGAAACCGCACCACTTAATCCTGCCGCAAGTGCGAAGGGAACAGTTAATCCGTCTGACATGCCAATAACAATATCTGTAAGAGTTTCAGAACTGGTTAAGTGCTTTTCAACGTGGTCGTGGTGTAAGTGGGTATCCATTAAAAGTAAAAATTAAAAAGAAAAGATTAAAAAGTCAGGGCGAAGGTAAAAGTAATATACGATAAACAATCCTAAAGTGGGTGAAAGATTAAAAGTGAATACTAAATAAAAACTGAATTGAATATTATCAATCTGTTTTACAGATTAATTTTTTGTTACGCGAAGGTTAACAAATTGATATGCTCGGTGAATGAATAATATTTTGCAAAAGGAGACATCATATTTGCAACTTATAAAATTTGACTATTTATGAGTGTATTATTTAAAAAGTATCAAAAGGTGTTATTTCTTTTTTTACTTTCTGCTTTCTTGGGTATAACAGTAATTTATGCACAAACTATCAAAGGAACTGTTGTTGATTCGCGATCAGGTGAACCACTTGTTGGCGCCAGCATAACTATCAAAGGCACAGCTTATAAAGCTATTGTAAAATTAGATGGTAGTTTTATGTTTAAGTCTGTTGTACCAGGTACTTACGAATTAACTGTGGCATATGCAGGTTTTCAAACGGAAACTTTTGAAAAGTTTACTCTTACAAAAAATGGGATTAAAGACATAAATATTAAGTTGCATGAAGCATCTACAAAATTAACTGATGTTACTGTTGTTAGTGCTTCAAATAAGGAATCTGACAACTTTGCCAGACGCTTAGAAAGAACTGCAGAGCCTGTAATAAATGTAATGTCGGCTAAGACGATTCAACTATTGCCAGATATCACAGTAGCAAATGCTTTGCAAAGAGTAAGTGGTGTAACTATTGAAAAAAGTGGATCAGGTGAAGCACGTTACCCGATTATTCGTGGTATGGAAAAAAGGTATATCGCTACTACTGTAAACGGAATTAAAATTCCTAGTCCAGATAATCGTAGCCGTTATATTCCATTAGATTTATTTCCTTCAGAATTATTAGAGCGCTTAGAAGTGAGTAAAAGTTTAACTCCAAGTATGGAAGGGGATGCAATTGGAGGAACTATTAATTTGGTGATGAAAGATGCTCCCAATAAATTTTATTTTCAGGCAAACGCAGCTACTGGTTATAATACTTCATTCATGACTGGAGGTTACAGTAAGTTTGATGCTAGCAATATTAGTAAACAATCGCCTGCAGAATTACATGGTAGTACTTATACTGCAACACCAGCAGATTTATCAAACCAACATTTAAATTATACGAATTATTATAGACCAATTAATTCAACTGGAGGAGTTACTCTTGGAAATCGTTTTGGTAAGGATCAAAAATTTGGATTTATTGTTTCTGGATCTTACCAGAATATATATCGTGGAACTACTTCAAACTTTTTTCTTCCTGATGCGCAGCCTGGTTTGAATAATATCCCACAATTCTCAGATTTACAATTACGTAATTACTCTGTACAAAGTAAACGTCAGGGTATAAATGGTAAATTAGACTATCAAATTAATAAGCACAACAAAATTGCGTTAGTAAATACTTTTGTAAGGTTAGATGATTATCAAACTAGAATTATCTGGGACACTGTTGCACTAAATTCATTGGTAGATAAATCTTTTAGAAGTCAGTGGCAGTATCAAACTATTTATAATAGTACTTTATTAGGCACACATGATTTAAACGAAAAATTGAAACTTGATTGGAATTTGGCATATTCAAAAGCAAATAACCATATCGCAGATCAGGCTACTTTCACACACGAATATCCGATTGTTCCCACAAGTTTAACTACAGATAAATTATTATCTAATTCTCATTTATGGCAGCATAACAGCGATCAGGATTATTCTGGAAGTTTTAATCTTACTGAAAGCAATGAACTTTTTGGAAAATCATTAGAAATTAAAGCCGGTGGATTATTGCGTTCAAAACAAAGAGATAACTTTTATAATAATTATAGTTTAAGCCCAGTTTTGAATTCTGTGTACAGTACAATTAATGCGGCAACTTTTATTTTTAAAACACCAGCAGATGGTATTCCTGCAGTAACTGGAAACAACTATACTTTTAATGAAAAGATTGGAGCAGGATACATTCAAGGTAAATGGGAATTGACTGATAAATTAGAAGCATTGGGCGGTGTAAGAGCTGAGTTTACTCATCAACGTTACAATACCCAATTAACTCCGGATGTAACTGCTAAATCTGGAACAATTGATTATGCAGACGTATTACCAAGTTTGCAATTCAAATATTCATTATCTCGTAACCAAAATTTACGTTTCTCTTACTACAAAGCATTAGCTCGTCCTGGTTTTGCTGAATTAATTCCAGACGGAATTGATGGTGAATTTTTTAAAGAAGTGGGCAATCCAGCAAACTTAGTTCACACTTTGGCAGATAATTTAGATGTGCGATATGAGTTGTATTCTAAGACGGCTGACCAAATTTTATTAGGTGTATTTTATAAAAACATTAAAGACCCCATTGAAATTGCTGCTGTTAAACCACAAGGTGTTAATAGCCTATATTTAATGCCGGTTAATAAGGGAATAGCAACTAACTATGGTTTTGAAGCAGTTGTTACAAAATATTTTGGTGCATTTGGAATCTCTGCAAACTATACTTACACAAAGTCAAGTATCAGTGATAGTTTACTTTACTCTTATAGAAATACTGCTGGAGCCATTGTTTCAAATCTAGTTGCTGAAACTAGACCATTACAAGGACAGTCGAATCATATTGGAAACCTTTCCTTAATCTATAAAAATCCAAAGATTGGTTTTGACTTGCAAGTTGCAGGGGTATATACTGGGGAGAGAATTTCTTTCTTAAGTCCTTATGCTGGATTAAACTATTGGCAATCTCCAACCACTACATTAGATATTTCCTTTGAGAAAAGAATCGTGAAGAAATTAACGATGTATTGTAAGATTAACAATATTACTAATGCTCCATTCGAGTTGAGTTTACATCAATCCTATAATAGTTACATAGCGGCTAGTGGTTCAAGAGCATTGGCATTACAAACTGATCCTGCAAACAGAACTATTATTCAGAAAGACTATTACAGAACTACCTATTTATTTGGAATAAGATATAAACTCTAAATTTTTCAAACTAACTATATGAAACAAAATTATAAATTAATAATACTAGTTGCTTTTACAGGAATGATTTTATCATCATGTACAAAGCAACAAGACAAGAAGAATCTTTGGCAGGCTGTAATTCCACCTGCAGCTCCAATTAGTGATGCAGTTTGTTTATCAGGTGCTATCAACGGTACTATGTTAGCCGGGAAAACTTATAATGTATGTGGTGATATTTTTATCAATCAAAACGATTCACTCATTATACAAGAAGGAGTTACTATCAATTTTAAAGGGACCACAGTTCCTGTTGGATTAGGAGTAAAGGGTAAATTAATTAGTCTTGGTACCCAAGCAAAACCCGTATTATTTACAGTATTAGGAGTTACAAAAACAGATCAACTAGGCGCTAATCCAGATAAAGATCCTGCGTTGTTTG
>CAIJZG010000204.1 GCA_903825065.1 uncultured Bacteroidota bacterium | reverse complement strand
TGGTGTAATTTATTGAGAACAAAACCCAGGCTTCCTTCGGCTTCATGATCACATAAGAGAATAACGGTTCTTTGAAAGTTAGGGTCTTTCAAAAAAGGATCAGAAATCAGGAATTGGCCAGGCTCAGGTACCATCATTTATGAAAAATTAGTGCAAAGGGATTTAATTGCAAAAAAAATTCTTTGCCCGTTAAAAAGCTCATAAATACCATCAGATGCGTAATTCTATGCATGGCAAACTGTTATATTTGTAAGAATGAAGCGAACTTTCCCCATTATCATTTTACTGATTTCTTTGTCATTGCTAGGCCTATTGCTATTGCAAGCTTCCTGGTTGAACAATTTGATTGAAGTAAGAGAGGGGCAGTTAAATAATAGGTTAAGTTCGAACGGCTTAAAAGTAGCTGCAGACCTGTATAAAACGGTGTATAGTGGTCAGATTATACACCCTAAAAAAAGAATGGGGGAGTTTAATGCGGATTTCCATTTACATATAATTAAGCCCCTGACTATTGGAGAAAAATTTTCTGTAGATGAAGTGAGTGCAAAATTGCGGAAAGAATTTCTTACCGATGAATGGCGTGATTTAAAGTTTGAATTTGCCATTTATTCGTCGGTACCTGAAATTGAAATGCTCACAAATGGTTATGATAAAGTAAGTTTAGATACCGCGAATAATAAACAATTTATTATTCCTATACTGCCTGATGAGGCTGTTACCCTGGATGACCAGGCTTCTTATGAGCAACTAATTGTTTTAATTCCGAATTATAAGCAACAAGTGTGGGCATCTTTACAATGGGTAATAGTTGGTGCAGGCATATTTATGATGGTAATTATTGCAGCTTTCTATGTAACCGTTCGTTCATTGTTGAATCAAAAAAAATTGAGTGAAATTAAAAGTGATTTCATCAATAATATGACCCATGAATTTAAAACACCACTGGCTACAATTTCGTTGGCAGTGGATGCTTTGAAAAATGAAAAAGTATTAGCGAGCCCTGAAAAGCGTGAATACTTTAGGGGAATTATCAAAGAAGAAAATGTTCGGATGAACAAGCACGTAGAAACTATTCTGCAAGCGGCTTTGATGGATCGGCAGGAATTAAAATTAAATCGTACTAATGTACACTTGCATGAAATGCTTGGTCAGGTGTTAGAAAATTTTCAACTGCAATTGCAAAACACCAATGGAAAAGTGCAAATGCTTTTCAACGCCAAGAATGATTTGATCTCTGTGGATGAAGTACACTTTACTAATTTATTGTCGAATCTAATTGACAATGCCATTAAATATTCTAACGAAGAAATTTTGATAAAAGTTTCTACGCATAGCACCTCAAAATTGCTGGTTATTCGAATAGAAGATAATGGAATAGGCATGAGCAAGGAAACTGTAAAACGCATATTCGAAAAATTTTATCGTGCGCATACAGGTAATCTACATAATGTAAAAGGATTTGGTTTGGGAATGAGTTATGTAAAAACCGTGATCGATGCACACAAAGGAAAAATTCGTGTAGAAAGCATACTTGGGAAGGGGAGCATTTTTACGATAGAGATGCCTCTACTATCTCTTGCTTAGTGATTACTATTCACTTTTCACTTCCAAAGTAAACACCCATCACCATAACTCAGAAAACGAAAATCGTTTTCTATCGCATAGGCATAAACCTTTTTCCAATCATCACCAATAAGAGCAGATACGAGTAAGAGTAGGGTTGATTGTGGCTGATGAAAATTGGTGATGAGGGCGTTGGCTATTTTAAATTCATAACCTGGAGCAATAATGATTTGTGTCTTTGTAATTAATATTTCGATTTCATTTTTTTGCATCCAAATAATAAGCGCATTCAATGCAGTACTCGCTGAAATATCTGTTGCATCTATTTCGTAGGGGGCCCATTGATTGACAACTAGTTCGGATAATATAATTGCTGGATTCAAAATTACTTTTATTCCCAACCAGTACAATGATTCAATGGTGCGCATGGAGGTTGTGCCAACGGGAATAATGGGTGCGTTTAATTTTGCAATAATTTTTTCAATCAAAGGGACACTCACTTCTATAAACTCTGCATGCATTTCATGCTCATCCATTTTTTCTGCTTTAACCGGCTTGAAAGTTCCCGCACCTACATGCAAGGTGAGATAAGCTGTTTCTATATTTTTTTTACCAAGTTTTTCAAAGACTGCTTCTGTAAAATGTAAACCAGCTGTTGGTGCAGCAACAGATCCATCGTATTTGGCATAGATTGTTTGGTATCGATCTGCATCACTGGTTTCGGCTTTCCGATTTAAATAAGGGGGTAAGGGAATTAATCCGGCAGCGTGTAATATTTCAGCAAATGAAATACTGATATCATCCCAATTAAATTCAATTAAATTATAGTCAGCAATTTGTTCTTTTCGCTCTGCTCTCAATACAATAGTATTACCAGCTATTTGAATATGCTTTAAAATTTGCTTTTCCTTCCATTTTTTAGCTCCCCCCACTAAACATTTCCAAAAAACTTTTCCTTTTTGTAGCATCGCTGTAGTGATGTCTGGGTACTGATCGTCGGGTTCCAAACAGAAAATCTCAATAATAGCACCTGATTCTTTCTGAAAAAGGATACGCGCTTCTATCACTTTGGTGTTATTGAAAACCAACAAACTGTTCTCGGGAATTTCGGTAGCTATCTGACGATAAGTTGATTTACTGATTTGTTTGTCCTTGTAAATCAACAACTTACTCTCGGCACGATTGGCCAATGGATATTTGGCAATGCGATCTTCTGGTAAATGATAACTGAAATCTTTGATCTGGAGGTCTTTCGGATGCATGAGCAAATTTAGAAAAGATTGAGCTTATCCACACTAATTCACACTCCATGCACATGCATTTTTGATAAAATTGACTGTAACTCCCTCTACGACTCGGTTGTAGCCGATTTTTTCTTGTGGATAAATACAAACAGCTAAAAACATCTATAAAAGTGGGAAAAAGTGTTATTTTGTGTCAACAAGTGGTAATACTTGGAAAAACTTATTCACTAATGCAAGGATTTCACGGAGAATATGCAGCTACGGTAGACGCGAAAGGTCGCTTCTTGCTTCCGGGTGGACTGAAAAAACAGTTACCTGAAGCAGAAGATCGATTTATCCTCGCCCGTGGTTTCGAAAAATGTCTCACGTTATATCCATTGAAAAGTTGGGAACTCATTATTGCCAAGATTAGTAAACTAAATGACTTCGACCCGAAAGTACGTCAATTCCGTCGTCAGTTTTTGGGTGGAGCCACAGAAATAGAACTAGACAATGCGGGCAGGATGTTATTGCCGGCTTCTCTACGTGAGTTCGCGGGTTTGAATAAGGATATAGTTCTGGCAGCAGCCCTTGATCGTTTTGAGATCTGGGATGCGGCTAAATATAATCAGCTCTTTGAAGATTTTTCACCAGAAGCATTCAGTGACCTGGCGGCAGAAGTAATGAAAGAGAAGGGTGACGAAAAAAACGGTTAAAATTCCGACTATGAACAAGAACAGTGAACAAGGTTCGGAATTAACCCAGCACCCTTCGGCAAACGATTATCACGTGCCAGTTTTATTTATTGAATGCATGGATGCATTGAACATTAAACCAGATGGCGTTTATGTGGATTGCACTTTCGGTGGTGGTGGACATAGTCGGGGAATTTTAGAACGACTCAATAATGATGGTAGGTTGTATGCTTTTGATCAGGACGCTGATGCGAAACGAAATTTACCGGAAGATGAGCGTGTTGTTTTTGTTCCCGCCAACTTCCGTCATATCCAACGCTTCCTGCGTTTGCATAAAGTGCAGAAAGTAGATGGCATTCTCGCCGATCTGGGAGTGAGTAGTTATCAGTTTGATGAAGGTGATAGAGGTTTCTCGATTCGATTTGATGGTCCACTCGATATGCGAATGGATCGTAGACAAGCACTATCCGCGGCAGATATTATCAGCACTTATAGTGAGCAACAACTACACAAATTATTTGAGAAATATGGGGAGGTTACTAATTCTATCACACTGGCAAAGCATATTGTTCATCAGCGCAAACAGTTGCCTGTGCAAACGATCGGTCAATTCAAAGCGTTGATTAGTGCTGTTGTAAAAGGTAATCCGAATAAATATCTGGCGCAGGTTTTTCAAGCGCTAAGAATGGAAGTGAATGATGAAATGGGTGCGCTAAAAGAAATGTTAGAACAAGTTCCTTCGGTATTGAAAACAGGCGGAAGGGTTGCTGTTATTACGTTTCATTCGATTGAAGATAGACTGGTGAAGAATTTTTTTAAGCTTGGAACATTTGAAGAAGTAGAAGAGCATCCCTTGATATCAGTTGAAAAAGAACTGATATTAAAAATAATTACCAAGAAGCCAATCACAGCTGCTGATGCAGAGTTGAAGAGAAACAACAGAAGTAGAAGCGCAAAGTTGAGAGTGGCCGAAAGATATTAATCATACGTACCCGAGAACGAAAACTAATGGCAGAGCAGGTAAAGAATACCGCAGCTGGTAACAAGAATCCTTTAAAGGGTTTGTTCAGTTATCAGTGGATCGTAAAGAATATTCCATTTTTTTTATTTCTAACAGCGCTAACAGTATTGTACATCGCAAATGGTCACAATGCTGATAGAATTATACGTAAGATCAATACAACCAATAACGATTTGAAAGAATTACAATTCGAATATAAGACCGTGAAAAGTGAAGTGATGTTTAAAAGTGAAGAAGAAGAAGTGTTGAAAGCAGCATCACCATTAGGATTGAAGATTAGTAGAGAAACGCCACAACGTTTGAAATTAGAAGTGAGGAGTGAGAGGTGAGGAGTGAGAAGTGAGGAGTGAGAAGTGAGAAGTGAGAAGTGAGGGGTGCGGGGTGATTTTTTTTGAACGATTGACATAGAAATAATAGATGCTATCATGGAAGTAAAACGCGACATACTTTGGAGGGTCTATCTCAGCTATTTGCTGGTGATAGTTGCCTGCGTCGCTATCTTCGGGAAAGCAATTTATATACAACAAGTGCAAGGCTCTCATTGGAGAAGCATGAGCGATAGTTTGCACCAGCATATCGATTCAATAGAAGCGGAACGAGGTACTATCTTTAGTGAAGATGGTCAAATGCTTAGCACCAGCATTCCTCAATTTGATTTATATATCGACTTCCGAGTGGAATATCTGCACGAAAAATCAGGCGTTCATTTTAGAGAAAATATTGATTCTCTTTCCTTTTTTTTAGCAGACCTATTTAAAGATCAATCTGAAGAGTCTTACAAAAAAATATTAAAGCAGGGTTATCGCGATAACGAAGCTTATTTTGAATTGCACAAAAAAACTACCTACCGCGAATACGAACAACTGCGCCATTTTCCATTATTTAAAGAGGGAAGATATAAGAGTGGACTGATAGTGAACGAAAGAAATGTTCGCTTGAATCCGTATGGTATTCTTGCATTTAGAACAGTAGGCCTCGATCGTGAATCAGCGAAGGTGGGATTGGAAAAAACTTACGACAGCATATTAAAAGGAAGAGAAGGAAAACAATGGGTTCGCACCATTGCAGGTGGCGTAAAAGTTCCGATTACGGACGACTATATTATTGAACCAGAAACGGGTAAAGATATTGTAAGCACTATTGACGTGTTTATACAAGAGATCGCAGAGAATGCATTGATGAAGATGGTGGAAAAAAATGAGGCCCAACATGGTTGTGCCATAGTGATGGAAACAAAAACTGGCAAAATAAAAGCCATTGCAAATTTAGGCAGACAAGAAAATGGTAGTTATAGTGAAGATTTGAATTATGCCATCACAACAAGATCAGAACCAGGCTCCACTTTTAAATTAGCTACTTTGATGGCTTTGTTAGAAGATAAAAAAGTAACCTTAAATGATATGGTAGATCTGGAAGGTGGGACTTGGAAAGTTGGGGGACTAACAGTTTTCGATGCTGAACAATCTGGTCATAGAGGAGTAACTGTTAAACAAGCTTTTGAATTAAGTTCAAATGTAGGCATGGCCAAATTAGCCAATAATG
>CAIJZG010000203.1 GCA_903825065.1 uncultured Bacteroidota bacterium | reverse complement strand
TGGTGATAGAAAGCCGGCTTTAAATTATAGGGATTAAAATTTCAAACTCTCTCCCCATGAAAATATATTTAAAATCTATTGTAGTTCTTTCTGTTGTATTTGCCTATTTTATAAATAATGTAAATGCACAAACCACTATTATTTATGATTTTGTTTTAAGTGGAGGCAGAGTAATTGATCCTGAAACTAAACTTGATGCAATTAGAAATGTTGGAATCATTGCGCATCGTATCGCCGCGATAACTAATCAGCCATTAAAGGGGAAAGAAACAATTGATGTAAATGGATTAGTTGTTGCACCTGGCTTCATCGATATGCACGTGCATGGCAGAAGTAATAAAGAACAGGAATTTCAATTGCATGATGGACTAACAACCACTTTGGAATTAGAATGGGGAATAGAATTTTTGAAAAATTGGTACGCATCAAGAGAATCAAAAGCATTGATCAATTATGGAGCTAGTGTTTGCTGGCCGTTCGAACGTTATAAGGCTATGGGAAAATACAATGATAAGGTTCAACAATTTTATCAGTCATCTTTAAATTCAGAATCAAGTTTAGAAAATTTATTTAATACTATTGGAGCATCTTATACCGATTCTTTGAGCCTAGAGGAAACAAACAAAATGCTTTACAATATTCGTGAATCTCTAGCTGAAGGTGGTATTGGGATTGGTGTACCAATTGGATACCTACCTAAAAATAATCCAGGAGAAATGTTACGGGTATTTCAACTTGCAGCTGAAAAAAAAGCATTGATTTTTTCTCATGTAAGAGAAGCCAGTTTGATGGGTATTCAAGAAGCATTAGCTGATGCTATGCTCACTGGCGCTTCATTACATATTGTTCATATCAATAGCATGGCCCTTAGTAAGGTTCAGTTAGCATTGAATATGATTGATATGGCAAATAAAAAAGGGTTTGATATAAGTACTGAAATGTATCCTTATACTGCCGCATCAACACTTTTACAAAGTGCCATATTTAATGAAGGATGGCAGGAAAAATTAGGAATGAAATATGAAGATCTGCAATGGGTGGCAACTGGTGAACGATTAACAAAAGAAACATTTGAAGTCTATCGTAAATCAGGGGGTGTGGTAATTATGCATATGATGAAACCTGAGTGGATTAAAATTGGGTTAGCAAATCCAATGACAATGATTGCATCTGATGGTATGCCATATGCACCAATGGCTCATCCACGCACTGCTGGTACATTTTCAAGAATTTTGGGAAAATATGTACGTGATGAAAAAGTAATTGACCTTATCACTGCCATTGGAAAAATGAGTTACTTACCTGCTAAAAGGCTTGAATCAATTGCGCCTTCTATGCATCACAAAGGTCGACTTCAAGTTGGAGCTGATGCAGATATTAGTATTTTCAATCCAAATACCATTACCGATAAAGCCAGTTTTGAATCAGGATTAGCTTTTTCAGAAGGGATGGAATATGTATTAGTAAATGGGAAAATAGTTTTAAAAAATGGAAAAACATTGAGTAATACTTTTCCCGGACAACCAATTTATGGGAAGTTTAAAAAATGATACTTGATGAATATTGCATTTGTAATTGCAAGTACTGCAGAGCATTTTGCTGATGGCAGAAAGCTTTTTGAAGAATATGCAGCTTCTTTAAATTTCGATCTCTGTTTTCAAGGGTTTTCTGAAGAACTTGACAATTTAAATAAACAATATCAATTCCCTACCGGAGCTTTAATTATAGCCTATAATAATACCAACCCAATAGCAGTGGTTGGTATAAGAGAATTCGAAAGAGAAAAAGCTGAATTAAAAAGAATGTATGCCATACCCGAATATAGGGGGCAAAAACTGGGGAACAAACTTTTAGACCAAGCCATTACTATTGCTACTGAATTGGGTTATAAACAGTTATTGCTTGATACACTGCCTGAAATGAAAGCAGCAATTAAGATTTATACCCATTTTGGATTTATAACTACAACAGCATATCGCTATAATCCCTTCGATACAGCTATTTATATGCTGAAAGAATTACTACCTGCAAATAAAATTTAATTATGAGGTTCGCTTAAAAATCAGCAACTTAGGAAAACATTTAATAAAATATATCATATGCGTCCAATTAGCATTTTAGTTATTGCCATTCTGTTTTTTTCTTGTAAGCAGCCCAATATCAAAGAAAATACTTTACTATCCTCTTATTTCAGTTATAATGATTCTATTGAATCAGGAGGTGTTCGAATGATACCTATTCAAACAACCATTGGAAATTTCAAAGTGTGGACCAAAAGATTTGGCTCAAATCCAAAAATTAAAATCCTCTTATTACATGGTGGCCCTGCCATGACCCATGAATACATGGAATGTTTCGAAACTTTTTTTCAAAAAGAAGGGTTTGAATTTTATGAATACGATCAATTAGGTTCATACTATAGCGATCAACCAAAAGATAGTAGTCTATGGACTATAGAACGTTTTGTGGAAGAAGTGGAGCAAGTACGCAAAGCCATACACGCAGATAGCAGCAATTTTTATGTGCTAGGAAATTCATGGGGTGGAATATTAGGAATGGAATATGCATTGAAGTATCAAAAGAACATGAAAGCTTTATTGGTGGCTAATATGGTTGCAAGTGCTCCAGAATATGCTAAATATGCAGATGAAGTATTAGCCAAACAAATGAAGCCCGAAATTTTAGCTGAATTAAGAGCATTAGAAGCCAAAAAGGATTTCAAAAATCCAAGATATATGGAATTACTAATGCCCAATTTTTATCACGAACATTTATGCCGTTTAAATGAATGGCCTGATGCCATTAATCGTGCTTTTAAACATGCCAATGAAGAGGTCTATACTTTAATGCAAGGTCCTAGTGAATTTGGAATAAGTGGAAGATTAGAAAAATGGGATATAAAAAATCGTTTGAAAGAAATTTCTATTCCAACATTAATGATTGGTGCTAAACACGATACCATGGATCCTAAAGAAATGGAAGCACAAAGTAAATTAGTACAGAAGGGAACATACCTCTATTGCCCTAACGGAAGTCATTTATCTATGTGGGACGATCAAAAGGTTTTCATGAATGGGGTGATTCAATTTATTCATGAGGCAGATGGTAACATTGCTATAAAATAAAATGATTTTTTTTATCCAATGATGAAAAAGTTGGTGTTGAAAATAAATTTTTCTTTAAAGAATTTGGTAAATCAACCAAACATGTGATCGCTATGAATTATCGAATAATTACAGAAAATTAATTACCGATGGCAAATAATAAAACAACAGAAACCATTTCTAGTGTAAAAGATTTTGTAAATGCTGTAAAAGATCCTGTAAAAAAAACTGACAGCCTTGCAATAATAGATTTAATGCAATCAGCAACTGGATTTGAAGCAAAAATGTGGGGGCCATCCATCATTGGTTTTGGATCTTATCATTATGTATACGAGAGTGGCAGAGAGGGCGATATGCCCATCGTAGCTTTTTCGCCCCGTTCATCTGGCCTGGTTTTTTATGTTTCTCTCAAACTAGAAGAAAGAGAAAGCCTTTTATCAGAATTAGGAAAACACAAAACCGAAAAAGGATGTATTCATGTTAAGAAACTAGAAGATATTAAACTTACAGTATTAAAGAAAATGATACAAGCTACTGTAAAAAACAGGAAATCATTAAAATGATAACCCTATAATTTTAACCCTTTATGAAAAGTTTATTTGACAAACCAGTTTGTGAGGAACTACTTCAACGAATTGATCAATTGAGTCCGGAAAGTAAAGCATTATGGGGAAAAATGAATGTTACTCAAATGTTAGCGCATTCCGCAGCTGGCATGGATATGGCATCTGGAAGACTTAATATCGATCGTGTATTGATAGGAAAATTAATTGGAAGGTTTATAAAATCAATTTACACAAACGAAACTCCTTTTGGTAAAAACTCTCCTACTGCTTCTGAATTGGTAAGAAAAGACGCATCAGATTTTGAAAAGGAAAAAGCTAATTTAAAAGCCTTGATGCAAGAGTTTTCGCTGGGCGGAATAGAAAAATGTACCACACATCCTCATCCTTTTTTTGGTAAACTTAAAGCCGAGGATTGGGGTATTGGTATTTATAAACACACGGACCATCACCTCCGACAATTTGGGGTATAAATGAATTTATTTGAAAGTAGTTTTGATGGATCTATCAACCTTTTACCATTTGATGGTACTGTAAATTATTATGGGGTTATTCTTAAAAGCAATGAAGCTAAATTTTACTACACTACCCTCCTTGATTCTATTGAATGGAAAAATGATGAGGCAATTATTTTTGGAAAAAAATATATTACAAAACGCAAAGTTGCATGGTATGGAGATAGGCCCTATCAATATGCCTATTCAAATATTACTAAGAATGCACTTCCTTGGACTAAAGAATTACTTCAATTAAAAAACATAGTAGAAAAGGAATCTGGAGAACAATATAATTCGTGCCTTCTAAACCTTTACCATAATGGCGAAGAAGGCATGGCATGGCATAGTGATGCCGAAAAAGATCTTAAAAAAAATGGAGCTATAGGGTCTCTAAGTTTTGGAGCTGAGCGTAAATTTTCATTCAAACACAAAGAAAATAAAGAAACAGTTTCAGTTTTATTAGAAAATGGAAGTTTACTGGTAATGAAGGATCAAACTCAATCATTTTGGTTACATAGATTACCTCCAACAAAAAAAATATTTCAGCCAAGAATAAATTTAACATTTAGAACTATTATTGAATAAAATAAAAACAATACATTTTTAAATAATAAAAGAATGCCCATGCTAACTGAATTAAATATTGTTAATACTATAGAAATAAATGCTCCCGCATCAACAGTATGGGATGCTTTAACAAACCCTGAAATCACAAAAGTTTATATGTTTGGCTGTGAAACAGTTTCTGATTGGGAAATTGGATCAGCACTTTTATGGAAGGGGCAATACCAAGGAATGGATATGATATTTGTGAAGGGAATGATTCTTGAATTAATTCCCAACGAGCTATTAGTATACTCTGTTTTTGATCCAAACTCAAGAATACCAGATATCCCAGAAAATTATTTGAATGTAAAATACCAATTACAACGAAAAAATAGCCATACCACTTTAACAGTTACTCAAGGTGATTATAATACAGTAGCAGAAGGTGAAAGAAGGTATCAGGAATCGTGGAACGATGGACAAGGTTGGAATCCTATTTTGGAGGAAATTAAAAATATATGTGAAGCTGATTAATCATTAGCTTTAAAAATTGTTCCCTTTTTAATTACAACGTTGTTTACTATGAAATCTTTTAGCATTCAAGAAATCAATTCCGTTTTACAAGGAACCATTGTTGGAAATACAACTTCAACTATTACTGGTCCAGAACAATTAGAAATGGCATCAAATAGCCAGATCAGTTTTATCGGTCATAAAAAATATTTGAAATTCTGGGAAAGTTCTAAAGCATGTGCAGTAATCATTAACCAGGAATTCGAACTTGAGCCCGGCGAAAACAGAGCCCTGATTAAGGTTAAAAATGCCGACTTGGCTATGGCGCAATTATTAGAAATGTTTGTACCTGAAAGCCCTCGTTTTGATCAAGCTATTCATCCTAATGCAACTATTCATCCCACAGCTATTGTCGGTCAAAATTCACGCATTGGAGCAGGATGTTATGTTGGTGCAAATACAATAATTGGAAATGATGTTACGCTATATCCTAACTCAACTATTTTAGATGATTGTAAAATTGGGGATCATACTATTATCTGGTCGGGGGCAGTCATTCGTGAGCGTTGTATTGTGGGTCATCATTGTACCATTCATCCAAATGCTTCCATTGGTGCAGATGGATTTGGCTTCAGACCTAGTCCTGATGGCAGAGGGTTAGTAAAGATTCCACATATTGGTAATGTAGTACTTGGAAATTATGTGGAAGTGGGTTCATGCACCTGTATAGATCGTGCAAAATTCAGCTCTACAATTATTGGTGATGGAACTAAACTCGATAATCTAGTACAAATTGGGCACAATAGTAAAACAGGTAGATCCTGTTTAATGGCCGGCAGCAGTGGATTAGCCGGTTCTGTAACACTCGGTGATGGGGTAATTATTGGCGGAGGCACCTGTGTTAGCGATCATATTACAGTTGGTAATGGAGTTTTGATTGGCGGTATGGCAGGTGTAATGAATGATGTACCAGATGGCAAAAAAGTATTAGGATTCCCGGCAGTTGATGCAAGAGATTGTTTAAAGCAATGGGCCTATTTACGCAATGCTGTGAAATAATAAAAAAGGAGCAAGAAAAAATTTTCTTGCTCCTTTTTTATTACATAAATGAATCTGCTTCACGATAGGCTTTTATCAAAGCAATTTCACCTTCTCTTCCGGGTAAAGCCATTCCATGTTCCATACCAAGAACCCCTTTGTATCCTTTTTGATGAATATGTTTGAAAATATTTTTATAATTTACCTCCCCAGTTCCAGGTTCATTCCTTCCTGGATTATCACCAATTTGATAATATCCAATTTCATCCCAAGCCCTGTCAATATTTGGTATCATATCACCTTGATTCCTTTGCATATGATACATATCAAATAAAATTTTACACGCAGGACTATTTATCGATTTACACAATGCATAGGTTTGATCAGATCGTCTTAAAAACAATTCAGGTGTGTCACTTAAAGGTTCTAATACCATAACCAGATTTTCTTTTTCCAATATTTCAGTGCCTCTTCTTAAAGTGTCAATTACATTTGCTAACTGATAATCTAGTGATAATCTATGATCATAATTCCCCGGGACTACGGTCATGTATTTTGTATTAGTTCTCTTTGCAACTTCTACAGCTAGTTTACATCTGGCAACAAACTTTTCTTTCCATTCTTTATTGCCACTAGTCATGGAAACTTGTAATGGCCAGTTATCGAAATTGATAACAAAAACACCCATGTCCATTCCCAACTTTGCCATGGCATCCCCAATTTTTTGTTGTTCAGCAGGAGTTCTATCCATCATGCCATTATCTTCCATCGCTCTGAAACCTACACTATAAGCAAACTTGATTTGTTCAATAAAATCACGACCTGCCAAATTATTAAACATCCCATCGTGAATTCCATACTTGCAATGAAAAGGTGTGCTATCATCCCAGCTATCAATTGATTTGTTAGAAGCCAAAACATGGGATGAGGTAAATATGGCTCCCCCAGCCAATAAACTTTGTTGCATGAATTTTCTACGTTCCATATATTTATGATTAGTCACTAAATTTAACCATAAGATTTTAAAACTTATTCATGCTACGCAATTATATTTTCATCCTTCTTTGTTGCAGTTTTGTGACATCTGTATTTAGTCAGACTAAAAAATTCCATTATGTTGAAAATAAAATGGGATCCCCATTTAATCTCATTCTGGTTACTGATGATAGTATAAAGGCGGCCAATCTGGCTAAAGCAAGTTTTTCATTGATTGATTCTTTTAGTCATATTTATAGCGACTATGATAGCAGCAGTGAGCTGAGCAAGTTGGGTCTTAACACTGAAAAGGGTTTTCAATCCTGTTCTCCTGCATTATGGGATATCCTAATACTATCAAAACTAGCGTATGACAATAGTTTACATTCTTTTGATATCAGTATAGGACCATTAAGTTCTTTATGGCGTAAGAAAAGAAAAACACATGTTTTTCCAGATTCGTTAACTATCGATGAGACTTTAAATCTTGTGGGTCTTAACAAAATTCAATGGAACATACCCAAGCATCAAATTTCTATTCCACAAAAAGGTATGAGGCTCGATTTGGGTGGTATTGCTAAAGGATATATTGCACAAAAAGTGATTGATTATTTAAGGGATAATGGAATAAATGCAGCATTAGCAGATGCAGGTGGTGATATTGCAATGAGTGAGGCCCCTCCGGGCAATGATGGCTGGCTAGTTGGTGTAAATATTCCGGAGACTACTGATGATCTATTGAAGAAAAAGCTTTCTCTGACCAATTATGCAGTAGCTACTTCCGGTGATGCCTATCAATATATTGAGCATAATGGCAAAAAATATTCCCATATCATCGACCCTAGAACAGGCTATGGTGTTAGTTTTCAAAGAAATGTAACAGTAATTGCTAAAGATGGAACTGATGCAGATTGGTTAGCAACTGCCTGCAGTATTTTATCCATTCGAGAATCAAAAAAGATCTGCAGGAAGCAGCAAGCTGAACTTTTTATTAGTATCCTTAAAAATGGTAAAATCATTACCTATCAAACTAGTGGTTTTAAAAAGTACTGGAAAAAATAAAAAATATTTTTCTAATAAAAGAAATTGTGGAAAGACTATTTTATTCATAACTTGATTGATAAATTTTTTTCTTTGAAAACTGTATTTTTTCTTCTGTTTATTATCTTATTTACCAGCGTAAATGCTCAGACAAATTCTTCCGATTTTACATCGTATGAACAATCCATTATAGGAAGTACTCAAAAATTTAAAATGGTACCCATACCGGCTGGATATTTTGTAATTGGAAGTCCAATGGCAGAACCCAAAAGGGATGCAGACGAAGGCCCACAGAAAAAAATTCAAATTGATGCATTTTGGATGGGTGCTTACGAAGTAACCAGAGATCAGTTTGATGTTTTTTTAAAAGACGACCAAACTAGTCAAAACTCTGATGTAGATGCAATTACCAGACCAAGTCCTCAGTATGTAGACCTTACTTGGGGAATGGGAAAAGAAGGGGGATATCCTGCAAATAGCATGAGTCAAAGAGCTGCAATAATGTATTGCCGTTGGCTTTATCAAAAAACTGGTGTGTTCTATCGATTACCAACTGAGGCAGAATGGGAATACGCATGCCGTGCTGGAACAACAACTGCATTTTTCTTTGGAGATGATAAAAGTAAATTGAAAGACTATGCCTGGGATTTAGAATCTGGAGATGACAAATATGAAAAAGTGGGGCAGAAAAAGCCAAACCCTTGGGGCCTCTATGATATTTTAGGTAATTTAATGGAGTGGACGCTTGACCATTATGACCCTGAGCGTTACAGCAAGTTAGAAGAAAATGCAAAGAATCCAGTAACTGAAGTAAATAGTGCCAAGTACCCAAAATCTTTACGTGGGGGGAGTTTTATGGAATCCGGAGCAGCGTTCCGTTCTGCAAAGCGATATCATTCAGAACCGGCATGGAATAGAAGAGATCCTCAAATACCTAAGAGTAAGTGGTGGCTTACAGAAGCAAAAAATGTAGGCTTCCGTTTAGTGCGTCCACAAATAGCACCTTCCCCGGAAGCTATCAATCTATTTTTTAAAAACTATCTGGGTCTATAAACATTTAAAACAATAATTATGTCTAACGATGCTTTCCATCATGATTCACGAAGAAAATTCGTAAAAACAAGTTCACTTATTGCTGGCGGCGTAATTGCCGCACCATTAATTTCCAGGGCCAATTATTTTTCAGGTGCAGGAGATGAAATTAAAATTGTACTTGTAGGCTGCGGAGGTCGGGGTACAGGAGCAGCCATGCTAGCTTTGCTGAGCAAACAGAATGTAACACTGGTTGCGATGGCAGATGCGTTTAAAGACAATTTAGATAATTGTTTGAAGTCATTAATTGAAGAAGCAAAAAATGATGGAAAAGGTTTAGAGAAAAAAATAGATGTTCCTGAAGACAGGAAGTTCACTGGCTTTGATGCTTATAAAAAAGCAATTGCTTTGGCGGATGTGGTAATTCTTACTACTCCTCCTGGATTCCGTCCGATACATTTTGAAGAGGCCATTGCTCAGAATAAACACGTATTCATGGAGAAACCTGTTGCTACTGATCCGGCTGGAATTCAAAGAGTCTTAGCAGCAGCACAAATTGCAAAACAGAAAAAATTGAATGTCGTTGTAGGTTTACAAAGGCATTATCAAAACTCTTATCGAGAATTGTATAAACGCAAAGAACTTAT
>CAIJZG010000202.1 GCA_903825065.1 uncultured Bacteroidota bacterium | reverse complement strand
AGTATAATGGTAGTACGACTGTTTTTGGTACAGTTTGTCTTGGTTCGAATCCAGGTCGGGCAACTTAAAAAAAAACCGCTGAAATTTCAGCGGTTTTTTTATCCCTAATTATTCGATATTAATTAACAAGTAATTGTATACATGTATTTAAACTATTTTTCCATTCTTTTAATTCAATCCCATAATCTTTCACCAATTTAGAACAATCCATGACAGAATAACTAGGCCGTTTTGCGGGTGTTGGATAAGCACTGGAAGGGATTGGATGTACAATACAATTCTTACCCCCCTCTTTTGCAATGGCAGTTGCAAAATCAAACCAGGAGATCACACCAGCATTACTATAATGATAAATACCGTAATGGGCATGCCCCAATTCTATGGACTCAATTATTTTAATAATTGTTAATGCAAGATTCGCCGCATATGTGGGCGAACCGATTTGATCACTAACCACATTCAATTCTGGGCGATCATTCATTAAGCGCAACATTGTTTTCACAAAATTATTTCCATGCACACTATATACCCAAGAAGTGCGTATCACAATAGTCTCTGCACAATTTGATAAAGCCAATTGCTCTCCCATCCATTTACTATAGCCATAATAATTGATCGGACTTGTTTTAGTTTCGGGAGTATAAGGAGAAACGCCATTCCCATCAAATACGTAATCGGTTGAAATAGTTATCAGTTTCGCATGAATCTTTGCGCAATATTGAGCAATTAAGCCCACTGACTCTGCATTAATTTTATATGCCAACTCATTTTCTTGTTCTGCTTTATCAACAGCAGTATAAGCTGCACAATTAATAAAGTAATCAGGATGATTTTTTTCAAAAAAAGGGGCAATGGTCTCAGGTTTGGACAGATCTAATTCTTCCCTTCCTGTAAATAAAAAATCAAAACTTTCTTTTAGCTGATCTGCTATTTGTAAAATTTCCCAACCTAGCTGTCCATTTTTACCAGATAAAACAATTAATGGCTTTGACATAAATAATTTAAATAAATAGAAAAGGGCTGATACGGTTTTCCGATTCTGCCCTTTTCTGTTTTGAAATATTGATTTTAAATTAATGACTCACAAACTCTTTAGGAAGCTTTGACCATTCTTCTTTTGGAAGAGATTTAAAATAATCATACGTTTTTTTCAAACCCTCTGCCCTATCCACTTTTGGCTCCCAACCCAATAACGTTTTTGCCTTGGTAATATCTGGCTTACGTTGCTTAGGATCATCGACCGGCAGATCCTTATAAATAATTTTAACAGAAGAACCGGTCAATTTTAAGACCTCTTCCGCAAAATCTTTCAAAGAAATTTCATTTGGGTTGCCAATATTCACTGGCATGGTATAGTCGCTCATTAATAAACGATAAATCCCCTCTACTAAATCGTCGACATAACAGAAAGAACGCGTTTGACTTCCATCACCGAAAACTGTAAGATCTTCACCTCTTAATGCTTGACCGATAAAAGCAGGTAATGCTCTTCCATCATTTAGCCTCATTCTAGGACCATAAGTATTAAAGATTCTGATGATTCTTGTTTCTACCCCATGGAAAGTATAATATGCCCTAGTAATAGATTCCATAAAACGTTTAGACTCATCATAAACGCCTCTTGGACCAACTGGATTTACATTACCCCAATACTCTTCGGTTTGAGGATGCACCATGGGATCACCATATACTTCACTGGTAGATGCCACAAGCATACGAGCACCTTTTGCTTTTGCAAGTCCCAGGCAATTGTGTGTACCTAATGCGCCTACTTTTAAAGTTTGAATAGGAATCTTCAGATAATCAATCGGGCTAGCAGGTGAAGCAAAATGGAGGATATAGTCAAGAGCTCCAGGGACATGAATATATTTCGACACATCATGATGATAAAATTCGAAATCTTCTAATTTAAACAAGTGCTCAATATTTCTAAGATCACCAGTAATTAAATTATCCATGGCAATTACATGATACCCTTCTTTAATAAAACGATCACAAAGATGTGAACCTAAGAAGCCTGCTGCTCCTGTAATCAATATTCTTTTCTTAGACATGTTAGATTTTTTTTAAAGTCTACCCACACTTTCATAATGATAACCCAAATCTCTGATTTGATTCACATCAAATAAATTACGGCCATCAAATATTACTTTTTTCTTAAGCTTTGATTCAATGATCTCAAAATCAGGCGTTCTAAATTCGCTCCACTCAGTTGCAATGATCAATGCGTCTGCACCAGCAAGTGTGCTATACTGATCCGCAGCATAGTTTACTTTATGTCCGAGTAAAGCCTGAACATTTGGAATAGCTTCAGGATCATAGGCTGTTACTGTTGCACCCGCTTTAATTAAAGCATCAATAATATACAAAGCCGGAGCTTCCCGAATATCATCTGTATTTGGTTTGAAGGCCAATCCCCAAAGAGCAAAATGCTTGCCTTTTAAATCGTTATTAAAGTACTTATTGATTTTAGGAATCAGGTGTAGTTTTTGTAATTCGTTTACTTCTTCAACTGCCTTTAATATTTGAAAATTATAACCAACTTCTTCAGAAGACATGATCAATGCCTGTACATCTTTAGGGAAACAACTTCCTCCATATCCAATTCCAGGGAATAAAAAACGACGACCAATACGATCATCACTACCAATTCCTCTACGAACCATATCTACGTCTGCACCTACTTTTTCGCAAAGCTGTGCTACTTCATTCATAAAAGAAATTTTAGTAGCAAGGAATGAATTGGCTGCATACTTTGTAAGTTCAGCAGATTTTTCATCCATATAAATTACCGGATTACCCTGACGCACAAATGGAGCATACAATTCGCCCATTACTTTTCTTGCACGTTCAGATTTTGTGCCAATAACCACTCTATCCGGTTTCATAAAATCGTCTACGGCAACTCCTTCTCTTAAGAATTCAGGATTACTTACAATATCAAATTCACCTTTATAATTCGCAGCAACTGCTGCATGAACTTTTGCAGCTGTGCCAACAGGAACCGTACTTTTATCTACGATTACAGTATAATCTTTTAAAATCTTTCCTAAGTCGCTCGCCACTCCTAAAATATATTTCAAATCAGCAGAGCCATCTGCACCAGGAGGAGTAGGCAAAGCAAGAAAAACAATTTCTGCATCTTTAATTCCTTCTTCTAAATTAGTCGTAAACTTTAAACGCCCTTCCCGGGTATTACGCAGGAATATTTTTTCTAAGCCAGGCTCATAAATAGTGATCTCTCCATTGGTTAATTTTGTTACTTTTTTTATATCAATATCAACACAGGTTACTTTATTTCCTGTCTCTGCAAAACAGGTTCCTGTTACCAGTCCTACATATCCTGTACCGATTACTGCAATTTTCATATTTAATTATGTATAAAATTTAAAATACTATTGCTAATATAACTTAGCTGTTCCGTGTCTAATTCTGTGTGCATAGGCAAAGAAATCACTCTTTCTGTAAGCCAATCTGTTACTTTCAAATCTAATTCAGGCAATTTAAATGCGCTGAACATTTTTTGTTTGTGTCCTGGTACCGGATAATAGATCATAGAAGGAATTTTCTTCTCAGCTAAGTATGCATTCAAAGCATCTCGATCAACGCCCTTCAATTGTAAAGTATATTGATGATAGACATGCGAACTATAATCTGCTACAAATGGAGTAGTAATCTTTTCATTATCTGCAAATGCAACATCGTAAAATGCAGCAGCCGACTGACGCGCTTTAGTATAATGATCTAACTCTTTTAATTTAACATTTAAAATAGCAGCCTGAATAGAATCTAACCTTGAATTACATCCTACCATCTCATGATAATAGCGTGTTTGTTGTCCATGATTCGCTATCATTTTCATTTTATGAGCTAGCTCTGCATCATTCGTAAAAATGGCTCCCCCATCACCAAAAGCACCCAGATTTTTACTAGGATAAAATGAGGTAGCTCCAACTGTTCCAATTGAACCCGTTTTTTGGGTAGTTCCGTCAGCAAAACGATAATCGCAACCAATTGCTTGTGCATTGTCTTCAATTACATATAAGCCAAACTCTTTCGCAATCGCCATAATCTCTTCCATTGGTGCTGCATGTCCGTATAAATGTACCGGCACAATAGCTTTTGTTTTGGGTGTAATTGCTTTGCGTACTGAAACGGGATCTAAACAAAATGTATAGGGATCTACTTCAACAAATACGGGCGTTAATTTTAATAAAGCCACCACTTCAGTTGTAGCGATATAGGTAAATGAAGGAGTGATTACTTCATCCCCGGGTTGCAAGTCTAACGCCATCATCGCAATCTGCAGAGCGTCTGTTCCGTTTGCACAGGGAATCGTAAATCCTGAACCCTGGTAATTGTTTAAACTCGCTGTAAACTCTTGAACTGCTTTTCCATTAATATAGGAAGCTGAGTCCAAAACCTCATGAATTGCGGCATCTACTTCTGTCTTAATTTTTAGATACTGTTGCTTTGTGTCTACCATCTGAATTGGCCGCATAAATAAAGGTCTTAATTCGACTGCAAATCTACGAGAAAATATAACAAATCAGTGCTGTCCGAGATAATTCTGTAACAGCTATTTTTTAAAAGGTTTACAATACAAGTTAACTAAAAATGTTTCGT
>CAIJZG010000201.1 GCA_903825065.1 uncultured Bacteroidota bacterium | reverse complement strand
TTTAAGTGGAGGAGATAATGGTGCAGTGATCTTATACGATTTAGAAAAAATGGAAACCATCGATTCTATTTCTTTAAATGGATATGTGCGTGGTGTTTTTTATGAAGACAGTTTTACTTCGGATTTAGTATTAACACAAAATGAATCAGAATTATTGATCCTGGATAGAGCCAATTTTAGAATGGTTCGGTATGATTTAAAATCTAAAAAAATTACTGCTTCCATTCCTGTTGGAAGACAGCCTTTTGGATTAGCATTAAGTTCAGATGAGAAGATGGCAATTGTGGCAAATGTAGGTATGTATTCTTACCCATTAATAAAAAGAGCCAACAAAGAAAATTATGAATCAAAGATGATTTCTCGTCAACCTTATGGCGATAACACGGAAGAATCTATTAAAGGCACAAGAGTAGAAGGGAAAAAAGCACCCGGTGTGGGAAGTCCACTCGCTCCAGAAGCAATGAGTGTGTTTACGATTAATCTAGCTAAAAATAAAGTTGTTGATAAATTTAAAACAGGCAATCAAATAGGAGAGATGATTGAAGGTGCTGAAGTGGTTGGAGGTGCAAGTCCGAATAGTATTGCTGTAGGCAAAGATTTTGCTTATGTTACCAATGCCACCAACGATAATATTTCAATTCTTGATTTAGTTAATCATAAAATTCTTGGTCATATTAATATTACCGTTGATGGTAAGATTGATCAATATCGTGGGCTTTTGCCTTTTGGTATTACCATCAGCAAAGATGAAAAAACATTGTATGTAGCATTATTAGGATTCAATGCGGTAGCAGTAGTTGATATTGCTTCTAAAAAAACACTTGGTCTGATACCAACTGGTTGGGGACCTACCAGGGTATTACTTGGAAAAGAGGAGAAAGAACTATATATCATTACTTGCCGTGGATTAGGTGCAGGACCCAATGGTGGTAAGGATTTCAAAGCTCCTATTCAAGGAACTTATATTGGTGATATTCAGTTGGGTAGTTTTCAAAAAGTGGTGATACCGGATTCAGCACAATTGCAGCATTATACACAGCAATGTATTAAAAATACATTTGTGGAATCAACGATTGTTGCCGATAAAGAAAACCCTTTGCCTGTTTTGCCAGGTATTACTGAAACGCCTATCAAGTACATAGTTTATATTACTAAAGAAAATAGAACTTATGATGAAGTGTTTGGTCAATTTGCAAACGCCAATGGGGATAGTTCATTAGCTAGATTTGGTATAAATAACGAGTATACTATTCCGGATTCTATGCGGGCAAATTTCAAAAATTTAAAAATCACACCTAATCATCATAAGGCTGCTAAACAATTTGCAATCAGTGATAATTTTTATTGTGATAGTGATGCATCTATTCATGGGCATCACTGGATGATGGGTGTAATTCCTAATGAGTGGGTGGAAGTGAATTCAAGTGTAAGTAAGGAAGCGAAAATATTTTCAAAAGCGCCAGGTCGTAGGTTCCCGGGTACTACAGGAAGTATGGATCCCGAAGATTATGCTGAAAGGGGAGGACTTTGGGAAGCCTTAGATAGAAAGAAAATTAAGTTCTACAATTTTGGAGAAGCAAATGAAACTGCGCATAATAGAGAGGAATGGAATGATACTGCTACCGGAGGTGGTCATATTGTAATGGTGCCCATGCAAAAAGCATTGTTTCCGAATACAAGTCATAATTATGCAGGTTTTAATTGTAATATCCCTGATCAATTTAGAATGGATCAGTTCGAAGCAGAGTTTACAAAAAAATGGATTAAGGGGAAAGAGTTAATGCCTTCATTAATAACCATGCAAGTACCTAATGATCATACAGCTGGTGCAAGACCGGAAGATGGTTATTATTTTCCACATTCATTTGTAGCAGACAATGATCTGGCAGTTGGTAGAATTCTTCATTTTCTTTCTCGTACAAAATATTGGGAAAATATGTTAGTGGTAATTACTGAAGATGATCCACAAGGTGGCGTTGACCATATTGATGCACACCGTTCTATTTTAATGATGGCAGGTCCGTATGTTAAGAAAAATTATGTAAGTCATACGCATGCAAATTTTGGAGCTATTCTAAAAACAATTTATAATATTTTAGGAGTGCCTTATGTGAATCAGTATGATGCTACAGGAAGCTTGCTTACAGACTTTTTTACCAACAAACCAGACTTTACTCCGTATACTTTAGAAAAGCATGATGAAAGGGTATTTGATGTTCATAAAGCAATGAAAAAATACAATCGTGATATTGATTGGCGCAAAATTGAACAAGGGCCTAAGATGGACGCTCCTGCTGATATGCGTGCAAATCATTATCAACAACAATCACCCAATCAGTTTGTAATTAGTGGTAACAAATAACAATTTGATTTAGGTTAAAGGTTTCACTACATAAAAAAATAACTATTGAAACAGCTGTTGCTTTTTTTACGTCAAGAAAAATTCAGAGATAATTGGGTTGCATTATATTCAGCCATTATTTGCTTTCTTACTTATGCAACAGTTTATGCATTTCGTAAACCGTTTACGGTAGGGATCTTCGCAGATGGGCCACATGTTTTTGGTTTAGCTTTTAAGGATGCCTTAGTTATTAGTCAGGTATTGGGTTATATGACCAGTAAATTTTATGGCATCAAGTTTATAGCCGAAATGAATAAAATTGGTAGAGGTAAGCTGATTCTTTTGTTAGTGGGCATTTCCTGGATTTCATTGTTATTATTTGCCATTGTGCCTGCACCTTGGTCAATTGTTTTTTTATTTATTAATGGATTTCCATTGGGTATAATATGGGGGATTGTTTTTTCTTTTGTGGAAGGAAGAAAGGCCACCGATTTTATTGGTGCAGCCCTTGCTGTAAGTTTTATATTCTCTTCAGGATTTGTAAAATCCGTAGCGAAAGGCTTACAAATAAATTTTACGATTTCCGATTGGTGGTTGCCATTTGCAACTGGGGCGGTATTTTTTATTCCGTTAATTATTTTAGTTTATTTGATAGAAAGAATTCCCCAACCCTCTGAATCAGATATTAGTTCAAGGGTAACCCGATTGCCTATGAATAAAGATGATCGGAAAAAATTCATACAAACTTTCAAACCCGGGCTTTTATTATTTATCATTATTTATGTGGTGCTTACTGTGTTTAGAGATATCCGCGATAATTTTGCAGCAGATATATGGAAAGAACTTGGTTTTGGTAATCAACCTTCGGTATTTACTGCTACTGAAATTCCAATTACATTAATAGTGTTGGTATTAATTGGAAGTATGATTTTAATTAAGAATAATCGAAGGGCATTTGTAATTACCCAGTATATTATTATTGCTGGTTTTTTAATTGCAGGTATTTCATCCTTTTTATTTATTCAAGGAATTTTAGGACCATTTATATGGATGACGCTAGTTGGTCTTGGATTGTACATAGGTTATATTCCATTTAATTGTATACTCTTTGATCGAATGATTGCAACGTTTAGGATCTCCGGTAACGTTGGTTTCTTAATTTATTTGGCAGACTCATTTGGTTACCTGGGTAGCGTATCAGTAATTCTATTAAAAACTGTTTTTCAATTAAAAATTCATTGGTCGATTTTATACAGTTGGGGGGTAGTAGGATTATCCGTATTTGGAATTATAGGATCCATATTTGCCCTTAGGTACTTCAATAAAAAATATCAATTAAAATTTCAATAGAATAGTATGGGCCAGCAAACTGCCATTGTTATAGGTGCGGGAATAGTAGGGTTAGCTACCGCAAGAGCTTTGTCATTAAAAGGTTATCAAGTAACTATCATAGAAAGAAACCAAAAAGCAGTTGGTGCTTCTGTTAGAAATTTTGGAATGGTTTGGCCCATTGGTCAACCCGATGGTGTATTGTATAATCGTGCTATCCGTAGCAAACAAATTTGGAAGGAAATTGCAGACAGTGTTGATATTTGGTATGATGAGGTAGGTAGTTTACACTTGGCGTATCATGATGATGAATGGAAAGTGTTAGAAGAATTGTATCATAACTTTTCTGCTAATGGTAGACCTGTGAAGTTGATGAATCCAGAAAATATTATGGATTCATTTAAAGGGATTAACCCCAAAAATCTCAAAGGTGGTTTATTTAGTAGCACTGAAATGATCATTGATCCGAGAGAAGCCCTTGCTAAAGTGCCAGATTATTTATCAGAATATTTGAATGTGTCTTTTATTTGGAATACAACCATAACAGAAATCAACGGGAATCAATTAAAAGCAGGCAGTCAAAATTTTCATGCAGATATCATTTTTGTTTGCAGCGGCCCTGATCTTGAAACACTCTATCCAGAATTATATGAAGATCAACCCATCACAAAATGCAAATTACAAATGATGCG
>CAIJZG010000200.1 GCA_903825065.1 uncultured Bacteroidota bacterium | reverse complement strand
ATTAAAGCCACTTTGGGTGCAGAGTTAATTACTTTAATATCGGTTGATCCAAAATCAGCACCTTTATCCATCATGCCAGTTTCAACCATTACAGGTTGAACATGAAATTGCTGACAAGCTTCATTTGCCAATGCATTCCAGTTTACTGATGCATTACTAGTTTTCAAAATAATCAATGTACCTCGATCATAATCTTTCCCATTATAACTAAATGGAAGAGTTGAATACCTAACTTTTACATTGTTCTTTAATAAATGGGCTAATACTTTTGCTGAGTTCAAAGAATTATAAGGGATTAACAATCCATAATTTGCATTTTGAACAGTTATTATTGAGGCTGATTTGAAATCTGAATTCACTTCCAGTTTTTCTTTCACTGCATAAGTTTTTATACCATATGCAAATGGAATAGCCCATGCTGTAATATCATAAGTATTGGAATCGGTTAGTTTTGTTTTGGGCTCTAGTAACACTTTGGCTAAAACTGCATTTGACTGATAAGTACTTACAGCAAGATGTAATCCTTCATCAACAAAGGACTCTTCTTTACCCGTAAAATAATTATAACCTTTAAAATTTTTGTTGCTTATAGTACCAGATTCGATTCCGTTCTGGTCTAATAATTTTTTTACTGCCAACAATTTATTTTCGTCCTTAGAAGTAAGTACATACGTTTTATATTCTCCGATTTTTCCGCTCTTATTATCGGCAAAAAATTGTTTGAATTCTTTTAACAAGCGTAGTTGATTTTTTGCACTGGTTTCAATTGTTGAAATACCTGTGGTATAATGATGCATTACCCTATCTGCCAGTGTTAGCGTATCTCCATTTTTATTAATAATGGCTAGTCCGCTTCGAATGCCACCTTGTTCAAAAGTCATTCCAATAGCGCCTTTATAAATAGGATAAGTATCACCATAAGATGGATATAATAAATCAAATCTTTCTTTGGTAAAAAACAACCATCCATTTTTATCAAAATAGCTTGCGTTACTTTTTCCAATCAGTCCTTGAAAATCTCTTTGCCATTGCGTAATAAGCTCGTGATAGGGTTCAGCAGCCGGCGCAAAATAGTAAGGTTGATCATAGCCCTGCTCATGATAATCGACATGCACTTGCGGCAGCCATTCATTATATTTTTTTAAACGTTGTTGTGATTCAACTTGTGTTTGCCAAGCCCAATCTCTATTCAAATCAAAATTATAATGATTGCTTCTACCTCCTGGCCAAGGCTCTACATGTTCTCTGGCAAGAGGTTCTGGATTAGCCTGCATACCTACTACAGAATTAAACCAATTAACATAACGATCTCTACCATCCGGATTGATGCAAGGGTCTAGAATTACCACTAAATTCTTTAACCATTCTTTTGAAGCTGAATTTTTGGGATCAACTAATGTATATAATGTTAACATTGCTGCTTCAGAGGAAGAAGTCTCATTACCATGTACGTTATAACTCAGCCAAACTATTGCAGGTTGATCTGCCAATATTTCTGAGGGATTATCTTTTACTATCCCTGCCATTGCCAAATTGTTGTGGCGGATCAATTCTAATCTTTTCAAATTTTCAGGACTGGCAATGATGGTAATTAACAATTCCCTTCCTTCATTAGTTTCCCCATACTTTTCAAGCTTTACCATTTCTGGTTTTGCCTGAGCAACTGATTTAAAATACTCAACTACCCGATGATGTCGGGTATATTTAGTTCCGACAGTATAGCCCAAAAATTGAGCAGGACTTTGTAAATCCTGTGCAGTAACAAAATTCACAAAAAGGAATAGAACAAAAAACAGACTTATTGGTTTCATACTATAAAAATGAGCAGTGAAAGTAGGCAAACTAAAAAAGCTTTGAACGATGCCTTGCACTTATTTTTACACAACCTTTATAACTATTGAAAAGATTTTGTAGCAAATCAATTAATTTTCTCCCATGAAACTGTTTAAAACCCTCAGTATTTGCATTTTACTTGTACTTAACATTCCTAGTCAGGCACAGGTTTCCATTGTTGGTGCCGGCAAAAAAATAGATCCATATCATTATGAAGTAGTGAAAAATGGGCAGTTCAGAAAGGCTTCAGTGAGTTCAGCTCATCCCCTTGCAAGTCTTGTTGGAGCAGCCATCATGGAACAAGGTGGTAATGCTTTTGATGCTGGAATTGCTACCCAACTTGCATTGGCAGTGGTTTATCCAGGTGCCGGTAATATTGGTGGTGGCGGATTTATGCTTGCTAGACAAAGTAATGGAGATCTAATTGGACTTGATTATCGCGAAGCTGCACCATCGAAAGCCAGTCGTGATATGTATTTGGATAAAAATGGTACTGTTTTGCCAACTCTTTCACAATTTGGGGATCTAGCATCCGGTATTCCTGGCACTATTGCAGGTCTCTTTGCTACCCTACCTTATGCAAAGCTTCCATTTAAAACTTTGATTCAACCGGCTATAGATTTAGCAGAAAATGGATTTGTCATCTCTGAAAAACAAGTGAATGATTTCAATGATCAAAAAGATATTTTTATCAAGAATAATAATCATCCCATAGCTTTTGTAAAAGAAGGTAAATGGCATTTAGGTGACACGCTCTTCCAAAAAGAATTGGCAAATACTTTGAAGCGTATACAGAAAGAAGGTGCAAAAGGTTTTTATGAAGGAGAAACTGCCAATTTAATTGTTGCTGAAATGCAAAAAGGCAATGGCAGCATTAGTTTAGAAGATTTGAAGAATTATACTGCCAAACTTCGCAAACCCCTCGAATTCGATTATAGAGGACATCATATCATTAGTTTCTCTCCACCAAGTAGTGGTGGTATCATCATCAATCAAATGCTTAAAATGATTGAAAAATATCCTGTTGGAAAGTACGGCTTCCAGACACCTAAAACAGTACAACTGATGATTGAAGTGGAAAGAAGGGCTTATGCAGACAGAGCTGAACATATGGGCGACCCGGATTTTTGGAAAGTCCCTGTAAAAACTTTGACTAGCGATAAATATCTAACCGAAAGAATGAAAGATTTTGTGGCTGAGAAAGCGGGTAGCAGTGCAGATGTTAAAGCAGGTACAATTCACGAAAGTGAGGAGACCACCCATATTAGTATATTAGATGCCGCAGGTAATATGGTGAGTATCACAACTACTTTGAACGGGGGTTATGGTTGTAAAACTGTGGTTGGCGGTGCAGGTTTTTTGCTCAACAACGAAATGGACGATTTTAGTGTAAAACCAGGTGTTCCAAATATGTATGGAGCAGTTGGTGGGGAAGCTAATGCCATTGAACCTGGTAAAAGGATGTTAAGTTCAATGACGCCAACACTCATCTTAAAAAACAAAAAACCTTATGTTGTCATTGGCACACCAGGTGGTACCACAATCCCTACTTCCGTTTTTCAGGGGATAGTTAATATTATTGACTTTAATATGACTGCCAGTGACGCCATTAATAAGCCCAAATTTCATCATCAATGGCTCCCAGATATCGTAATGATTGAAAAAGGATTTGATGCGAACACCAAAAACCATTTACAAACAATGGGCTATAAATTGTCTGATCGGGGCGCTATTGGCAGAACAGAAGCTATCAGGATTCTAAGTGATGGCAAAAGAGAAACAGCAGCAGATATTCGCGGAGATGACTCAGTAGCAGGTTTTTAAATTGACTAGAAAAGTAATATTGGTATCATTTTTATTAATAAGCAGCTTTTCATTCGTAAATTTAAAAGTTGCCAAGTTTGGTATTGTATTTGACTGTACTTACCATATCAGTTATTTTAACCTCCAACGTCAGCCGTTCTGAAGAAAGTCCTTAACATATCTCGTAAAATATTATTAAGCATATTAGCGCTCTTGCTTTTTGTATTCATAGCTATTCAAACCGACTTTGTACAAAATAGAATAGTACAAATTGCCTTAAAAAAAATCTCTGAAGAATTAGGTACTCCGGTAAGTATCAAATATGTAAGTTTTTCATTGTTTAACAGTATGAACCTTCAGGGCGTATTAATAAAAGACAAGAAGAACGACACTTTAGTTTATGCCGGTACTGTTAAATTAAGAATCACAGATTGGTTTTTCTTCAAAGACCATGCAATAATTAAATATATAGGCTTAGAAGATGCTGTTGTAAAACTAAATAGAAGCGATTCTGTTTGGAATTATCAATTCATCGCTAATTATTTTGCGGGATCTCAAAAGAAAGAAAAGAAACCCGGTGGACTTGATTTGAATCTTAAAAAGATTGACCTGAAAAACATTCATTTCATAAACAAAGATTTGTGGGTGGGTGAAACGATGGATATGAAATTGGGGAGTTTATTGATGGACGCAGAGAATATGGATTTTTCTAAAAATAATTATCAAGTCAATGAAATTGCAATAGACAAACCATTTTTTACAATTCAAGAGACGGATGCCATAAGGCCAGACTCATTGAGAAAACTGAAGAAACATACTATCAAAAGTTCTTCCATGTATTTCAATGCCGGAAACATTGCGTTACATATTGCTCAAATTAAAATTAAGGATGGTCAACTTTGGATTGAAGCGAATGAAAATAAACCATCAGAAATTTTTGATGGAGAACATATTAGACTAAGTAAGCTTAATGGAGACATCAAAAATTTTCATTTTATTAAGGATACCATTAAAGCCTCCGTGGTTTTATCTGCAAAAGACCGTTCTGGTTTTGAATTAAAAAAATTGAAAACACAATTTCGCTTTACTCCACAAATTATGGAGTTATCAGCACTTGACTTGCAGACCAATAAAAGTAGAATAGGCCCTTATTATGCAATGAAGTATAATGACTTCAACATTGACTTTAATGAATATATTTCTCAGGTAATAATGGTAGGTAATTTCAAAGAGTCCAAAATATTTACTGATGATATTGCTTTTTTTGCTCCAGAATTAAAAGATTGGAATAAAGAATTAACCCTTAGTGGAAATTGTATTGGCACTGTAGAAAATTTTATTGTTAAAAATTTAAACGCAAAAGCGGGAGTTGGCAGTTCTCTAATCGGAACACTATCCATGAAAGGATTGCCTAATATTAATACTACTAATATTCTCTTTGAGAATGGTACTTTACAAACGAACTATTACGATCTTGGTTTTATCCCCGCTTTAAAAGATATCAAATCTCCAAATCTTGCTGCTCTAGGAAATATTATTTACAGAGGTAGTTTTAAAGGAACAATTAATAATTTTATTACAGATGGAATATTTAGTACTGCTTTAGGTGGTGTTACCACGAACGTAGCCATGCAATTCCCCCATAAAAAAGATGCTAATTATACAGGCAATATCGAAACCGCAAGATTCAATATTGGCAAATTTTTAGATTTCGACCAACTCGGTCTTGTAGATTTCAAAGGAAAGATTAGTGGAACAAGTTTTAATATTAATCGACTTAAAACAGAATTAGAAGGAAAGATCTCAACAATTGAATTCAACAAATACACTTACAATAATATTATAACTAAGGGAACGCTTCAGAAAAAATATTTTAGCGGAGAACTAAAGATTGATGATCCTAATCTTGATTTTACAAGTGAAATAGTCATCGATCTTAACAAAGACCAACCAAGTTATAATATTGTAGGTGATTTAGTACATTGTAATATTCAAGCATTAAACTTGTATCCTGAACATATTGAGGTTACTGGTCTATTGGATGCAAATTTCACCGGAACAAATATCGATAACTTTTTAGGGTCCGCTAAATTTTTGAACGCGAACATCAAAGGTGATCAAACCATTATCAATTTTGATTCATTAAAGCTTAGTTCTAATTATATTGATAGTATTAAATCCTTAGAGCTAACAAGTAGCGATTTCAACGCTTCGATTATTGGCAAGTTCAGTATCATTGATTTACCGGCAAGTATTCAATCATTCTTAAACCGTTATTACCCAGCTTATATTAATCCTCCAAAAGAAATTCCTAAAAATCAATCATTTAAAATCGAAGCCAGTTCTAACTATATTGAGCCTTATATTAAATTATTCAATAAAAAAATCAGTGGATTTAATGATGCTAGTTTCTCTGGAACGATTGATACCAAGAAGAATGTGTTAGGACTTCAAGCAAATGTACCGTATGCTAAATATAAAAAATATATTATCTCAGGTGCTCAGTTAAATGGCAAAGGAAACAAAGACACATTAGTTTTGAATGGAGATATTAGTAGTATTCAATTAAGTGATAGTTTCCATTTTCCAAATTCACATTTTGATATCAGTTCTGCAAACGACCATTCTTTAATTTCGATAAAAGCAAGTGCGGATAATACTTTTAATGATGCTACTATTTTAGCAGATGTTTATACCATCCAAGATGGCGTTCGGATAAATTTAAGACCTTCAACATTTGTATTAAATGATAAGAAATGGAGCATCGAAAAAAATGGTGAATTAATCATTAGAAATAATTTCATGCTTGCCAATAATATACATTTCACTCAGGGCTTCCAAGAAATAACAGCAGATACAGATCAGGAAGATGGTGGCAATACCAATAACTTAAATATATCATTGAAGAACGTATACTTAGGAGATATAACATCCTTGTTTTTTAAGAATCCAAGGATGGAAGGAATAACTTCAGGAGACATTGTCCTAAATGATTTCTTTGGCAAATTCAATGCAGATGCTGAATTAAATACAGAACAATTTAGAATGGATGAAGATAGTATTGGACTAGTTAAAATAATTGCCAAATACAATAATGAAACCGGAGAAATCCCCTTTTCTGTACAATCAGAAAACGAAGGATACCATCTAAATGCTACCGGGTCATATAATGTAAAGGATAGTATTGAAAATCCATTAAAAACAAACATACAATTAGAAAATACTAAAGTTAATATACTTCATAGATTCATCGGCGACATTTTTAGTGACATAACTGGAACAGCTAAAGGGAATCTTAGAATTAATGGCAACCCTAATTCTCCAGATTTATTGGGCAAACTGAGTTTGAGAAAAGCAGGCCTTACTGTTAATTATACTAAAGTACATTATACAATTGATTCAGCTGAAATTAAATTCGATGATAATGGGATTGATTTTGGTGAATTACAAATTCATGATAAATATCAAAACAAAGGAACAATTAAAGGAAAGTTATTAGAAAAAGGTTTCAAAAATATTGCTTTTGATTTCGACATGAGTACTAAAAGACTCTTATTGATTGATACAAAATTAAAGGACAATAAAATGTTCTTTGGCAAAGCAATAGGTAATGCCCAAATGAGTTTTAAAGGTCCTGAAGACAATGCTAAAATAACTATCATTGCAGAAGCTACAGATAGTTCACATATTGTTTTACCAAATACTACGAGCAAAGAAAATGGGAATTCCGATTTTATTGTTTTTAAACAATATGGTACAGAAATGGAAATGGTAAAATCTGATGGCAATTTCAACCTTGCAGTAGATTTAGATTTAACTACCAATAATAAAGTTTCTATAGATGTAATTCTTGATGACTTAACTGGAGATGTAATTAAAGCTGTTGGTAATGGCCGTTTAAAAATTCATGCGGGCACTTCCGATCCATTAACAATTAGAGGTAGATTTAATATTGATAAAGGGAATTATGATTTTAACTTTCAATCATTCATTCGTAAACCATTTGTATTACTTCCTGATGCAGGTAATTATATAGAATGGAATGGCGATCCCTTTAAAGCAGATGTACATATAGATGCCCAATACACTGCTGAACGCATTAGTATGAGCGATTTAGTGGGTAATAATAATTTTAGTGGCGCAGTTAAAGCTTATCGTGGAGATGTATATGTAATTGCTCAATTGCGCGACAAATTAAATCTTCCCTCCATTAAATTTAAACTTGACTTCCCTCAGGGTAGTCCGATTAAAACTGATAATGAATTCACTGCTTTCCTTAACAGAATCGAGAAAGACGACAATGAGATTCTTAAGCAAGTTTCGTTCTTGATTGTTTTAGGTTCTTTTGCACCTACAGGAAACAATGGTAATAATAACGTTGCCAATCCATACATGATAACTACTCTAGGAGTAAACACCATTTCGCAAGTTTTAACAAAAGAATTGAACAAAGCGGTTTCTAATATTCTTTATAAAATTACCGGAGATAAAAGTCTTCGATTTGATCTGGGCACATCATTATATAGTAGCAATACTTTACTTGATGCAAGTAGCGGTTTTACAGCTAATAGCAATAAACTTGATAGAACCAGGGTTAACTTAAAACTAGGTTATGCATTTGCAAATAACAATGTGATTGTAACATTGGGAAGTGATCTTGATTTTAATGTAGGAAATACAACATCATTTCAAAATGGCAACTTTCAATGGTTACCCGATTTTAACATTAAATTCATTTTAACAAAGGACCGAAAACTAAGTGCCATCGTATTTACAAAGAACAGCTTAGATATTAGTGGATCTACCTTTGGCAGAAGAAATAGGCAAGGTGTAAGTATCTCCTATCAAAGAGATTTTGATGAGCTTTTTGCAACAAAACCAGAAAAGGTGGAGTTGAAAATGCCCAAAGAGAATTTTTCAGACGAGAAAAAATAATTATTGAATCAGTTCAATGGGAATTTTCTTACAACCCTTTAATCGATACACATAAAAATAACGTACTACTCCCCCATTCCTGATTTGATTTATTTGAACAGGGGCTTCAATTTGAGTGAAATATTCTGCATAATGTTTTGAAACATCAAAAGGAAGATTAGAAGGTACAATGGTATAGGCATCATCTCCAATTTGCATTTTTTTTCTTTCACGGTTTAACCAAGCAAACTTATGGATATCCTGCAGAGGTCCAATTGCAATCAGCGTTTGATTGGTTTTAGGTACTGTATAAAATTCAAGATGCCCTCCTGGGAACCATTTAGAAACAAGTATAAAACTGTTTTGTTTCATTAAATGTTGTTGCTGATCAGATGTTACCAATTTCGAATACTCCTTACTAAAATCAGACCATCCATTCAGATCGAGTGTTGGGCAATATTCACCATAATTTTCTTTTTGATGGCTTCCAAAATTAACAGGTGAAAACCGCACAATAGCAGTTGCTAAAATTAACAAGACCACTACAAATCCACCTGCAAAAGAAAGCACTTTGGGAGTTCCAAAATTTTTTTGTTGATCCAGATAAATTGCAGCAAGAAGGTATAAAGGGATATAAGCTGGTCCTGTCCAATGCGGAAGAGTAGGATTAAATAAAGCAATGACCCAGAAAAATAGTATCATCGGAATACTCATACAAAATATCCAAACTGAAAAAGTCTTACCAGGAAACACAAATGATTTCCGAATAAAAGCAATGAGTGTTAAAATAATTAGTACAAATACAATTGGATTCTGATAAGCAAACTCACCTAAAATTTCTCTAGCTAACATATCCCATTGCAAATGCGTATGTGTTACTCTTTCTGAATGAAACTTATACGTGATAAAATCGTATTGAATATTCCAATAAACAATCGGCAATAAGAATAACAGTGTTATCAATACAGCTAGATAAAACCGCCAATTGAGTAACCATTTTATACGAGTAAATAAAATAGTTAACCCAAAACCAACCCACAAATACAATCCGTGTACTTTACAAAGTGTTGCTAAGCCAATTAATGCCCCCAGCAAAATCCATAAACCCGTTTTTCTTTCTGCATTAGGATGGGAAAATAATAATGCCATGCCATAAAGGGCAGCAGTCCAGATTGGCATTTGAGGTGAATCAGGAAGAATAAATAATCCTGCTATGATTCCTGTATAAATAGAGGTTTGATAAATGATTGCTGCATACCAACCTGCTTTTTCTGATGCAATAACTTTTGCAGTTTGAAAGATAAACCATGTAGCTATACCTGCACTTAGAATGCTTCCCATTCGAAGTGTTATTTCAGAAACCCAATGAAGGTTTAAAGTAGTTAATCTTATCATCCAACCAATCATTGGTGGATGATCGAAATGATTCCAATCGAGTTGTAATGCGTATGTCCAATAATACACTTCATCGTTTCCCAACTCTAACAATCCCGCAATCAACAGCTTGATACCAATGGAGACGAGTATCAGTAACAAAACCTTCTTGCTATATGAGGAAAATTTATTTCGCATGTATATTTACTGGTTATCTATCAACCAGCGTATTGCGAGTTCATATCCCTTTAATCCAAGTCCAATTATGCTTCCCGCTGATTTTGCAGAAACATGAGATATCTTTCTAAAATCTTCTCTTGCATGAACATTACTAATATGTACTTCGATTAATGGTGTTGAAATGGCTGCAATTGTATCACCCATTGCAACTGAGGTATGGGTATAACCACCTGGATTCATTACAATTCCCTGATAATCGAAACCCACCCTTTGCAATTCGTTAATTAACTCTCCTTCTACATTACTCTGAAAATAGCTAAACTCAATTTCAGAAAACATACTTTGCAATTCAATAAAATATTGATCAAAGCTTTTATTGCCATAAATACCAGGTTCTCTTTTACCTAATAAATTTAAATTGGGACCATTGATAATTGCAATTTTCATAAAACGAATTTAAGTAATCGGTTTTAACGAATAAGCTTTTACATATTCAATCCAGCATAATAAATTGATCCTAACATAGGAGCTTTCTCATTTAACATGACATATACTGATACCGTATTAAGTAAATGTTTCATCCTGCCACTGGATTCAAATATTTCTTTCCAGGTAGTCGGATTGAGTAAATTGATGATTTTGGGGGCTATTCCACCTGCAAGATATAATCCACCAGTAGCTTTGAATTTCAAAATCATATTAGCAGCTTCAATTGCCAAAAAGCGGTCAAACAATTTAATGGCCTCTAAACAAGTACTGCATTGGGCATCTTTTGCGGCATTGCTAATAACTGCAGCAGGATCTGTTGTTTTCATAGCATCCAGAATCCATTGAGGCTTGGGTTTATTTTCAACTTGAGTAAGGTATTCCCAAATAGTAACTATGCCGTTTCCACTCAATAAACGTTCCCAACTAACATGTTCATGTCTGGCTTGAAGAAAATATAAAATCCCAAGATCCTGTTTTGTTCTTGGAGCATAATCACAATGCCCTCCTTCTGTAGCGAAGGGGTGATAGCGACTTCCATCAAAAAACAAACCAGCCTCACCTAATCCAGTGCCAGCAGCAAGAATTCCGATATTCCCAGGGGTTTCGTTTGTCCCTTGATGCAGTGTATGAAGCTCCTCAGGTTTTAAAGCCGCTAGGCCATATGCAGTTGCCTCCAGATCATTTAGAATAGCTACCGGACTCCCGCCTAATGTTTTTGAAATTTCTTTTATATCAATCTGCCAACTAAGATTCGTAAATTTTACTTTCCCATCAATTACTGGGCCTGCCACAGAAAGACATACCTTTTGCGGATTAGGAGATCCCTCTATAAAGTTGCTGATGATATCTGTAAAAGAAATATGGTCTTTACTAACATACCTTTTTTCTTTAACCACTTCCATCCCGCTTGCCGTAAACTTACACAAAGACATATTTGCCTTAGTGCCTCCGATATCCCCAGCTAAAACAATTACATTTTCATCATGGGCGAACTTCGTTTGCTTAAATGCAATAGGAACTAAGAGTGCAATTTCCATATCAAATCGTTTTTTTCATGTTACTTGTAAAGGAAAGAAATATCGCTTATAAAATGTAAAAAATAAGTTCCCAATTTTAAAATGGTCGATACCCAAATAATTATTTATGATTAAAATCAGTTGATTCTAGATTATTTGCTGATAATCATCATTCCCAAGCATTTTAATATTCAATAGTTTTGCACTTGAGCAACAAGCTATAAAATGACCAACGCATTATATTTAAGTACTACAGAACCATTTTCAGGTAAATCAATCATTGGTTTAGGTTTGATGAACCTTTTAGCAGGAAAAACTGAGAAGATCGCCTATTTCAAACCAGTCATAAGCAGCAGCACAGGTCAAAGAGACAACCATTTAGAAACTATGATCCGTCATTTTGATCTAACCACACCATACGAAGACATGTATGCATTTACCAGAGAAGAAGTGGAGAAGCTGAAGAATAATGGTAATGAGGCTTTGATGATCGACAAGATCATAGAAAAATTTAAAAAATTACAGGAATCTAATGAATTTGTAATCGTTGAAGGAGCTGATTTTTTAGGTAGCAGTACCAATATTGAATTTGATGATAACATTAATATAGCCAAAAATTTAGGAATTCCTGTTGTGCTTATTGTAAAAGGTGAAGGAAAAAATGAACAAGAAATTGTATCCTCAACTGTTTCTACTTTTAAACTTTTTCAAGAAGAAGGTGTTCAAATATTAACCGTCATTGCGAACAAAGTATTAGAACAAATTGCATTTTCAGTATCCGTCAGTATTAGACACAATCTTCCAAAGGATATCATAATTACTGTTATCCCAGAGGATAGAAACTTAAGTAATCCTACCATTAAAGAAATATGTGAATCGGTAAATGGAAAACCTTTATTTGGAGAACATTTATTTTCTAATCAAGTAGACCACCCAATTGTGGGAGCCATGCAATTACATAACTGTTTACTTCGATTAAAGAAAAACACTTTAATCGTTACACCGGGTGACAGGGGCGATATTTTGATTGGTGTATTACAAGCAAATATTTCGAAAAATTATCCAAAAGTAGCTGGCATGATTTTAACTGGAGGTTTATTACCTGAACCCTCTATTTTAAAATTGATTGAAGGGTTAGATACCGTGTTGCCAATTATTACAGTAGAGACAGGCACATTTGAAACTGTTACAAGAGTTGCTGGAACTCAATCCCGAATCTCCTACTATAATAAAGAAAAGATAGCACTTGCCATAAGCACTTTTGATAAGTATATCGATATTCAAGCAATTGGAGAAAAGATCAATACATTCCAAACTAGGAATATTACTCCCAGAATGTTTCAATATCAAATTGTAAAAAGAGCAAAGTCGAACAAAAAACATATTGTTTTACCTGAAGGGGGTGATGATAGAATATTAATTGCTGCCGATCAGTTGATTAAACAGGATATCGTTAATATAACCATCCTTGGTATTAAAGAAAATATTGTTGCAGCAGCTAATCGGCTGAATTTATCTACGGATTTCGATAAAATTCAGATTATTGATCCGGCTACTTCTGATAAGTATGATGCCTATGTTGATGAATTAGTTGAACTACGGAAAGCAAAAAATTTGCAAAAAGAAATGGCACGCGATTTAATGTTAGACGTTTCTTATTTTGGAACGATGATGGTATTCAAGGGAGATGCAGACGGTATGGTTTCTGGTGCAGAACATACCACACAACATACCATCAGGCCAGCATTACAATTCGTAAAAACAAAGCCCGGAGTTAATACGGTTTCCTCTGTGTTCTTTATGTGTCTACCCAATAGAGTGGCCATATTTGGTGATTGTGCAGTAAATCCCAACCCTACCTCTGAGCAATTAGCGGAAATTGCGATATCATCGGCAGAAACTAGTTTGATGTTCGGTATTGAACCAAAGATTGCCATGCTCTCCTATTCATCCGGCACTTCTGGTGAAGGTGAAGATGTAGATAAAGTAAGAAGAGCTACAGAAATTGTTAGAGAAAAAAGACCAGATTTAAAAGTAGAAGGTCCTATACAATATGATGCAGCTGTAGATCCATCAGTTGGTAAACAAAAACTTCCAAATTCACAAGTGGCCGGTCAGGCAAGTGTATTGATCTTTCCAGATCTGAACACTGGAAACAATACCTATAAAGCGGTACAAAGAGAAACTGGTGCATTGGCAATAGGACCGATGTTGCAAGGTTTAAATAAACCAGTAAATGATTTAAGCAGAGGATGTACAGTTGATGACGTTTTCAATACTGTTGTAATAACTGCAATACAAGCTCAACAATAAATCAAACTATTAGATGAACATATTTGTAATTAATTCAGGAAGTAGTTCTATTAAATATCAGTTGATTAAAATGCCAGAGTCAGGAACTATCTGTTCAGGTTTGATAGAACGGATTGGCTCTGATGCTTCTACCATAATTCATAAAAGATTTATTAATGGCGAAGAAATTGTTAGTTCCGAAACTCTCAAAATAAAAGATCATGCTACAGGTCTTAAAGAAGTGGCCCAATTACTCATAGATCCTTCTATTGGTGTAATTAGTAACCCTAATGATATTCATGCAGTAGGACATCGGGTAGTACATGGAGGTGAAACTTTTTCTGACACACAAATTATTACCGAAGAAGTAAAAGAAAAGATTAAAAAATTATTTCCATTAGCTCCTTTACATAATCCACCCAACTATTTAGGAATAGAAGTTGCTGAACAGATTTTTAGCTCCGCTAAACAAATTGCTGTGTTTGATACTGCATTCCATCAAACAATGCCTGCTGTTGCTTATAGATTTGCCATACCCAATGAATATTATACAGAACACAGAATTAGAGCTTATGGTTTTCATGGAACAAGTCATAAATATGTTTCCGAAAGAGCTATTGAATATTTACAGAAAAAAGAAACAAAAATTATTAGCATTCATTTAGGTAATGGATGTAGTATGAGTGCCATTTTAAATGGTAAATGCATTGATCATAGCATGGGTCTCGGACCAATGAATGGTTTGATCATGGGTACCAGAGCTGGTGACATAGATCAGTCTGTCATATTTTATCTAGTAAATCAATTGGGCTACCCAATAGAAGAAATAAATCATGTGCTGAATAAAAAAAGTGGCATGTTGGGTTTAACTGGTTTCAGTGATATGCGTGATATAACTACAAGATATAACGATGGAGATTTGAACGCCATTCTCGGATATGAAATGTATGCTTACCATATCAAAAAATATGTGGGATCATTTACTGCCGTATTAAATGGATTAGATGCAATTGTGTTTACAGGAGGTGTAGGTGAAAATGATGCATTGGTAAGAAGCTTATCAACTAAAAATATGTCCTATTTAGGAATAGAACTAGACGAAGAAAAAAACAAAGTTCGAGTGAAAGGATTTGTTGAATTAAATAAGGAAAATTCAAGAGTTAAAATCCTAAAAATTCCCACTAACGAAGAATTAGAAATTGCCAATCAATGTTATCAATTGATGCAAAAATAAAGTTCAAAAAAAATCCCTGAGCTTCTACTCAGGGATTTTTTTTAATTACGCATCATATCAATAAAATTATCAAATAGATATCGGCTGTCATGCGGGCCTGGAGTACTTTCTGGGTGATATTGCACACTAAAAGCCTGACGGTCTTTTAATCTAATTCCTTCTATTGAATCATCATTTAAATTCAAGTGTGTTACTTCCACATTTGCATGGTTACGAACGGCAACTGGATCTACGCCAAAACCATGATTTTGAGTAGTAATCTCGCATTGCCCTGTTATAATATTTTTTACAGGGTGATTTAATCCTCTATGTCCGTGATGCATTTTAAAGGTAGGAATATCATTTGCCCTTGCCAATAATTGATGGCCTAAACAAATCCCAAAAACAGGTTTGTTTTCTTTTAGAATATCTTTTACTGTAGCAACTGCATAAGGCATTGCTGCAGGATCCCCAGGGCCATTTGAAAGAAAGTATCCATTCGGATTGAATTCTTTTAATCTACTTAGTGCAGTTTTTGCAGGATGCACTCTTACATGAGCACCTCTCGTAACTAAGCATTCAAGTATATGTTCTTTTACGCCAAAATCGAGAACAGCCACTTTGATGGAAGAGTTCACATCCCCTAACTCATATTCAACATCCGTACTTACAGTGCTGGCCAATTCTAGTCCATCCATATCGGGAACAATTGCCAATTGAACTTTCAATTTTTCTATATCAAATTCTGAAGATGAAATAATACAGTTCATAGCTCCTTTGGTACGAATATGAGCCACTAATGCTCTGGTATCAATATCATCTATAGCAACTATATTATTGATAATTAAATAATCGTTCAAATTTCCATCAGCCATAAAACGGCTGAATTTTTCTTCCAGGTTTCTAGCTATTAACCCATGGATCTTCACCGATTTACTTTCTACATCAACGTCTTTGACTCCGTAATTACCAATATGCACGTTATTCATTATGAGTACCTGACCTGTATAACTAGGGTCAGTAAATACTTCCTGATAACCAGTCATACCTGTATTAAAACAGATTTCGCCTGTAGCTATTCCTTTTTTTCCAAAAGCACGGCCATGAAAAACGTGTCCGTCAGCTAAAACTAAAATTGCGGGTTGGTGAATTTGAGACATGTGTATAGGGTCTGTTTAATGCTGCAAAAAAAACACATCTTAGTCGATAAATCAGATATTTTTTTACACATTGGATATAAAAAAAGGCAAGACTAAAAAAGTCTTGCCTGTATTTGAAAAATTCTTCATAGTAATTATTCAGCAGCTTTATCTTCCACAGCTGGAATTTCATCTGCAGCAGGTGCTTCAGCAACTGGAGCTTCTTCAACAGCAGCTTCTGCTTTCTTTTTAGCACCAGCACGACGAGTTTTCTTAGCAGGTTCAGCAGCTTTTTCAACAGCGTTACCGTAGATTTCGTTAAAGTCAACCAATTCAATCATTGCTTTCTCAGCGTTATCTCCTGGGCGAATTCCTAATTTAAGAATTCTAGTATAACCTCCTGGGCGAGTGGCAACTTTTGGACCAACTACTGTAAATAATTCTTTAACAGCTGCTTTATCTTGCAATTCAGCAAAAACCAAACGGTGATTATGGCTGATTTGTGATGCTGATTCAATTTTCTTAGTCTTGGTAATCAAAGGTTCCACATATGTCCTCAAAGCTTTAGCTTTTGCTAAAGTGGTAACGATACGTTTGTGTGTGATTAACTGACTGGCTAAATTTTGCAATAACGCTACTCTATGTGCTTTTTTACGGCCGAGGTTATTGATTTTGTCTCCGTGACGCATGACTTATTGTTTTATATATCTTGTACCGTGTCGGGAATACAAGACGTGAATAATGGAAAAGGGTTTGGATTAATTATCCAAGTTATCTAATCCTAATTTGTTTAAATCCATACCGAAACTCAATCCTCTTTCAGTCAATACTTGCTCGATCTCAGAAAGAGATTTTTGACCAAAGTTTCTGAACTTCATTAAATCTTCTTGCTCATATTGTACCAATTCGCTCAAGCTGTTAATTTTAGCAGCTTTCAAGCAATTGAAAGCACGAACTGAAAGGTCTAAATCTTCCAATGGTGTTTTCAATACTTTGCGTAATTGTAATACGTGTTCGTCAACAACATCTTCTTTTTTATCTTCTTTATTATCAAAAGTGATGTTTTCATCTGTGATGATCATCAAGTGTTGAATCAAAATACGAGAAGCTTGTTTAACAGCATCTTCTGGGTGAATAGTACCATCGGTAGCTACATCCAAGATTAATTTTTCGTAGTCAGTTCTTTGTTCTACACGATAGTTCTCAATAGCGTATTTCACGTTCTTGATTGGCGTGTGAATAGAATCGATTGCGATATAACCAAATGCAGCATCTTTTACTTTATTCTCTTCAGCAGGAATATAGCCACGGCCTTTCGCAATGGTTAATTCGATATCGAGTTTAGAAGTATTGTCCATTGTGCAAATAATCAATTCAGGATTCATCACTTGAAAGCTTTGAGATCCTTCACCAATCATACCTGCATTGAACTCTGTGCGGCCTTTGATAGACAATGTAATTTTTTCGTTAACTACATCGTGCTCAACGTGCTTCTTGAAACGTACTTGCTTCAAATTGAGGATCACTTCAGTTACATCTTCTGTAATGCCTTTGATAGTTGCAAACTCGTGGTCAACACCCTCGATCTTGATACCTACAATAGCATATCCTTCTAAAGAACTCAATAATACCCTGCGTAGTGCATTACCGATAGTCAAGCCGAAGCCTGGCTCTAATGGACGGAATTCAAACTGTCCTTCAAAATCTGTTGCTTTTTGTAAAACGATTTTGTCTGGCTTCTGAAAGCTTAGTATTGCCATATTAGAACTTGTTTTTTACTGATGAATCTTTAGCCCAAAGGGGATAAAGGAATATGATGTATACCCGGGTTTTAAAGCCCGGGTATTTAATTATTTAGAGTACAATTCGACAATCAATTGCTCCTTAATATTTTCAGGAACATGCTCGCGATCTGGCGCTGTAATGAAAGTACCTTTCTTTTCAGTTTCATTCCAATCTAACCAACCGAATTTAGGGTTCTTACCACGACTCTTGCTTGTAACAGCAGTGTTATCTGCACTCTTAGGTTTGTAAGCAATCACATCTCCTGGCTTACAAGTGTAAGAAGGAACATTCATTACTTCACCATTTACTAAAATATGCTTGTGATTAACTAACTGACGTGCTTCCGGACGACTAGCAGTTAAACCCATACGAAAGATGGTATTGTCTAAACGAGACTCTAACAACTTAATTAAGTTTTCACCGGTAACGCCTTTCAAACGCTGTGCTTCTTCAAATGTTTTGCGGAACTGGCGCTCTAACACACCATAAGTGTATTTAGCTTTTTGTTTTTCGCGTAACTGTAAAGCGTATTCACCTAGAGTTTTACGTTTACGAGCAGCACCGTGTTGACCCGGAGGGTTGCTGTTCTTGCCTAACCACTTAGCATTACCTAAGATGGGTTCGCCGAAGATTCTTGAAATTTTGGTCTTGGGACCTGTGTAACGTGCCATTTCTTTTTATTTGTTGATTTTTTAGTGTCGACACAGTATCGTAAAAATCAAAAATTGATACTATGCCCTATGTTTATAGTTATTGCCGAAACCTAAGTTCTGGCTTAAATTATACACGACGTTGTTTAGGAGGACGACATCCATTGTGTGGTAAAGGTGTAACGTCTTTGATAGAAGTTACTTCGATACCAGACTGAGAAATTGAACGGATAGAACTTTCGCGACCAGCACCTGGGCCTTTCACGAAAACGTCTACTCTTTTCAAACCTGCATCCAATGCAACTTTCGCAGCATCAGCAGCAGCCATCTGAGCTGCATATGGTGTGTTTTTCTTAGATCCTTTGAAACCCATTTTACCAGCACTGCTCCAACTAATCACCTGACCGGTTTTGTTGGTAAAGCTGATAATGATGTTATTGAAAGTAGCAGAGATACGTACTTCACCAGCGGCATCTACTTTTACTACTCTTTTCTTGGCAGAAGTCTTTGCACTGTTCTGCGCTTTTTGCGTTTTAGCCATTTTACTTTTTTGAGGTAGTCTATTAACAATGAAAAATCCCGAATTCATTCGGGAACCATCTCACTCTCCTTTCCTATTTGGAAGATCCAAGCTGAAATGGATTTTATAGAACGAATGAGTATGATGCTTGCACCATACTCATCCGACTAATTATTTCTTAGCTACTTTTTTCTTACCGGCAACTGTTTTACGTTTACCTTTTCTGGTACGACTATTCGTTTTAGTACGTTGACCACGAACAGGCAAACCTTTACGGTGACGTAATCCACGATAGCAAGCGATATCTAATAAGCGTTTAATACTCATAGAAACTTCACTACGTAAAGCACCCTCAACTTTGAACTCAGAGTTGATGATATTACGGATAGCTGCTTGTTCATCATCGTTCCACTGATTTACTTTTTTATCAAAGTTGATTTCAGCTTTAGTAAGAATATACTGAGCAGTTGAACGGCCAATCCCGAAAATATAGGTTAGACCAATTTCTCCTCTTTTATTCTTTGGTAAATCAATACCGGCAATACGAGCCATATTCTAATTTTAAGTTTTATACTATTTTTTTGTTGGCACCATCAGGTACCGATAATTATCCCTGACGTTGCTTATAACGAGGGTTCTTTTTGTTAATCACGTACAGTTTGCCTTTACGCTTCACGATCTTACAATCTACACTGCGCTTTTTGATAGAAGCTCTAACTTTCATAAAAGTGTTTTTTGCTCGCCCTGGCTATTGCTTCCGGCTTATTGGTACCTAAAAATGTTTATCCCTTCCTGATTGCTCCTGATTATTTGTATCGGAAAATGATTCTTCCTCTACTCAAATCATACGGACTCATCTCAACTCCCACTTTATCACCAGGCAGAATTCGGATGTAGTGCATCCTCATTTTCCCTGAGATGGTAGCCAATATTTCGTGGCCATTTTCTAATTTCACTCTGAACATAGCGTTGCTCAAAGCTTCCAGAATTACTCCATCTTGTTTAATCAGTGGTTGTTTCGACATACAATTTTTGGGGCTGCAAAGATATTAGTTTGCAGCGGAAATAAGAAAATTAAGTGGAAAAAAATCTTAAAAATGTGGAAAATCATTCCAAAAGGCCTGATTTTGGTGCAAATATGCCTTAAAATATTCAATGACGAGGGGTTATTTTCCGTTTTTTTACCTTTTTAAAAAAAAATTAAGCCCCTATTTTTTTTAAAAAAGATTCACCGGCACGATAAACTCCCAAATGTTCGGCTGGGTATTACCCCTAAACTCATTGTTCAAAAGATGGCTATATCGAATCCCAAAACTTACGGATTGCTGATTCCACCATTTAGTATCAAAATAAATTTCACCCCCAGTTGAAGCAAATTCATATTGAGTTCCCGTTCTCAAACTTTTTCCTCTGGTATAATCATAAAAAATGTTGAGCCTTACCCTTGAAAAATAGACCAAATTTCCAAAACCCCATTCAGGATAGCTAATGGGCAATTGATAATTCAACCCCATTTTCCACATTCTTGGAAAATCAATTGCCGTATATCCCCGTGAAAAAGGGAAATTATTGGAAAACAAATATTGCTGCAAGGTATCCCTTTGATAATACGCTGCTGTAACAACTATGCTATGATTATTGCTCAGCCCCGGAAGATAAAAGCTACCCGAAAGCATAAACTGATTCGCAGAATAGGCCCCAAGCGCATTTTTATATTGAGCCATTAAATGTTGCCCCCAATGAGGCAGAATCTGTTGAGTGGATTGTTCTATTTGACTGATATACTCAATCCGGCTTTGTAACGTATTAAACTGCTGATCTCTAAATAAAGTTTTACCGATACCCAACCATTTCAATTGATCAAATTGATAGGTGGAAGAAAAGTTTAAAAATCTATATGACTTTCCCCCCGATAAGTTGAGTGGTAATTGAAGACCCAAATATTCATTTGTTTCATTCCAATGAACCAAAGTGTCTTTTTGATAATACCCCGACCTAGACCAAGTCTGGTTCCACCCTATTATTGGCTGGATAAAAGTTCCTCCAAAAATACCTGTGGCTGATAGTTCGTGACTAGCTTCATTCTTATTATAGGTATATCCTAACTCCGAATGAAATGTGTTCAACACATTATCACTATACATTGTAAAAGTATATTCCGGATCGCTGTACATGGGCCTCCAACTATGAAAATGAATCAGCCCATGAGCAGATGAATATTTTGTAGGCTCAAAATCTCGTTCCTCCGCATTCAATAATAAAGCCCTATCCTGTTTATTATATATTTCAGGTGTGGTTAAATTTGCTAATGATTCTATTTTCATTTTCGATTCCCAAAGGGGTTTTATGGCTGCTAACCGATAACCCTCCACACTAAATGCCGAGCTTATTAATATCCCTTCCTGATTAATAAAGCCTTGGTATAAGCCAGTGGCATAGGAAGCAAGACGAAAATTTTCAGAAATATCCTTTTTTATAACAGTTGCCCAAATTTCATCCCGACCATTATTACTAAGCGTATAGATAAGTGTATCACCTTGTACATTTAAGTATCCTATTAACCTATTGGCAAATGGAAGTATAACCTGTAAAGAATCATTCTGATCAAATGATTTTTTTAACAAACTCATTTCCCCCAAATTATTTCTAGCTGTAACAAAAACATTTTGGTCATTAGTTGAAAACTTAGGGCTTGCAAATACCCATCCATTTTTTTGTATCCTATTTAGCACTTTTCCTTCCTGATCCAAAAACAATAAAGAAGATCCATTAGTGGGATCTAATTCAATTGCTAAAAAATGAGTTCCATCACTTGAAATGTCGGGAGAATAATATTTAGTATGAGATAAAATATTTTTTTCTTCCCCACTATTTACATCCAACAATTTAATGGCATTATATTCTCTATTCCCCCATCGAATATCGGGCTGATATGATGTATAAACAATCTTACCATTTTTATAAGAATAGTAATCATCGGTAGCAATAGAACGTATAGCAATTTTTTGCTCTTTCCGATCTTTATTGATTTTATAAAAGCCGGATAAGTCTTTCAAAGACTTACGCAATACAATCATCGACCCATCATTCGAGTTATAGGGATATCGATAATCAACCACATCATTTTGAACAGTATTTGTTATCCAATCAATTTTATCGGTTTTATCAGCTTTCCAAATTCCTTGAAAGTAAGTCATGGCATCAGAAACAAACTGTTGATAACTGATCCCCGTATATTTTTGTAAAGCATTCTGAAATGGATAGATCAGAGGTTTGAAACTAACCGCATCAGCACAAATTTTTGTCCAGATGCTATCTCCATATTTTTTTCTTCCATAAGTCACTAATAAATATCCTAATTCATAATGGCTAGGAATGTATTTACGAAACGATCCATTCCGCATCTGCATAAAAGAATAATGCTTTTCAGAAAGGTAAAGGCTTTTATAGCTATTAATAAACAAGGCAAGCTTACCCCTTCCTTGAGGTGAGAATTTTGTTTCATTATACACCGCATCACCTTCAAAAAACCAATCAGGAATGGCAGCTGAAGTAGCAAGAGCTAGACCTTGTTCTCCTAAAATAATAGATGCAACATTAGATAAGCCTTTATTGAAATTGCTATATTGCTGTACATGTCGGAACTCATGGATGGTTAAATTATCAATCCAATTAATCGCCCCCATTTCAAAAGGATCTTGTGGTGAGATGGTATAAAATTCAGATCTCCAAGGAGCTAAACCCACATAGGCATTGGAATTAGTGCTCCCAGTTTGTAATACCAAACTAATTTTTCTTTGATAATTTCCTAAACTACTTTTATCGGCGACACGGATATTAGATGCGTTTTTAATAATTCTTTTCGCTGCTGCTTCCATACCATGAGGAAAGATTACCCGAATCGAATCTGTATTATACTGTAACCATTTCTCTCTAGCAGGATTTCCTCCAAAGACCTGTGCTCCCACCTGACTAAAATAAATCAAGCCAATTAAAAACAATAAATACTTCATTCTGCCTAAAAATTTAATTCCTCTCGTATACTTAATTAACTCAAGTATTTTGTTATAAGTTGCAATAAATAAAACTACAGATTCTTTTGTTTGAATATCCAATAATACAATGACAAAGATCGGATTGATTTCAGATACACATGGATGGCTTGATCCATCATGTTCTAAATATTTTGCTAATTGTGATGAAATTTGGCATGCAGGGGACCTTGGAAGTATTGCAATTGCTGATGAATTAAAAGAAAAAAAGATATTTAAGGCAGTTTCTGGAAATATTGATGGATATGATGTACGAAGTGAGTTTCCTGAAATGCTAGTTTGGAAATGCGAAGAAGTAAATGTACTGATGATTCACATTGGCGGATATCCACCAAAATACAATACTGATTCAAAAAAAATAATCAAAAAAATGCATCCGCAACTATTTATCAGCGGGCATTCCCATATTCTTAAAATCATGTATGATGCAGACCATGATTGCCTTCATATGAATCCAGGCGCTGCGGGTAAACATGGCTGGCATCAAATCCGCACAATCATTCGCTTTACCATTGATGGCAAAGATATCAAAGATTGTGAAGTGATTGAATTGGGAAAAAGATAATTACATGCCCGGAAACCATGGTCGACCGATTCCCACTCTAAAAGGCCATGGAATAGTTAATAAAATAATTACCAAGGCTAATGTGAATAAAATAGCACTCCGCTTATGTTTCAGCGCATCAGTAAAATTTTTCTTAGCAACTGTTTTGCCTAAAGTAATTAATAAGATGCCAATGATCATTCCAGTCATATGTTCAACAGCCCAAAAACGAGCAGCACTATCTTTCATCACCACTCCCATCCCAAGATTTTTAATATTTTGAAATCCAGATGGGCCAGTAAACCATTGATATAAACCCAACAATAAAGTAGTATGAGCTGCTATCATTAAGAATAAACCTAACTTTTTGTCAGTAGCCGTAAAGGGGCTATTGGAAGCTGAAAAATGTCTGACAATATTTACTACTAAAAGTATTAAAATGATCCATCGTAATAAACTGTGTAAATGAAGAAGTCCTTGATACATTATGATATTTAATTTTTTTGAAAATAATCAATTCCTAAATACTATAGGATTATAATATTATTAATCGACCCAATCGGCAACAAAAAGATTAGTATCGTGAGTGCCACCATTGTTTCTATTACTCGAAAACATGATTTTCTTGCCATCAGGGCTAAACATAGGAAATGCATCAAAGCCCCTATCTCTACTAATTTTTTCTAAGCCTTTTCCATTGATATCAGTTAGATACATATTAAAAGGGAACCCTCTCTTATATTCATGATTACTGCAAAAAATAATATGCTTACCATCCGGAGTAAAATTAGGCGCCCAGTTAGCTTGCTCTAAAAAAGTAATTTGCTTTGCATCTGAACCATCTGCATTAGCCTCATAAACCTCCATATGAGTTGGCGCCACTAAACCTTGCTTTAAAAAATCTTTGTATTCTTTAATTTCTTCCGCTGTTTTGGGGCGACTGGCTCTCCAAACGATTTTCTTTCCATCAGGACTAAACCATGCACCACCATCATATCCTAGTGTATTGGTTACCCTTTTTTCTTTACCTGTTTGTAAATCCATCACATATAAATCTAAATCGCCGTCTTTATCGCTGCAATATATCATTTTTTTGCCATCAGGAGAAAGCGTTCCTTCTGCATCATACCCTTTTGCAGTGGTCAACTGTTTAACAATTTTGCCATTCAAATCTGCCATATAAATATCATAGGAATCGTATAGGGGCCAAATATATTTATTACCATATTTAGATCTGTCTGGCAAGGGAGGACAAGTATCGGCACCCTTAAAAGTAGATGCGTAAATAATATGTTTCCCATCTGGTAAAAAGTAGGAACAAGTGGTTCTGCCTTTTCCGGAACTGATCATTTTGTAAGTAAATGGTTCATCGTCTCTTGTTGGTATTTTGCCTATAAAGATCTGGTCGCAATTCAACCCTTCTTTGGGATTGGTACGTTGGAAAATAACGGATTTCCCATCATAACTCCAATAAGCTTCCGCATTATCCCCACCAAAAGTTAGCTGACGAATATTTTTAAAATGTTTTTCACCCGCAAAATGAATAGAATCCAATAAAGCAGGTTTTTCCTGTGCACTTAATGCTAAAACACTTAAAAATAAAAGAGAAAAGACAAGGATTAGATATTTCATAAGTTGTTAATATTCTACAAAAATAAGGTCTTAGGAGATGTATTATGTCAAAAAATTGATAGAAGTCCAAATGCCGCGTATTTTTGAGGATGAATAAGCTATTTCTATACATCCCTCTATTATTTATCTTGTCTTGTACCAATCAAACAAAAGACAAAAATAGTACAAAGCAAAATTTAGTTCTACCAGAAGAAATTTCGAGATTGAATCAATTAGCGAAGCAATTTCCTGATAGCGTTGGCTTGCATATGAGATTAGTAAATGCTCTAGATAGTATGGGAAGCTATGCTCTTGCCTTAGAAGAATTAAATACATTAATAAAAAATGATAGTAGCAATTTTGGGTTATGGTTTAAGAAAGCGCAACTTTCAGAAAATTTAAAGGATACACTTGCTGCAATAAAATCTTATAGTCGTGCTGCAAATATTTATGCTTCTCCAGATGCTATGCTTGCATTAGCAAACATATTTGCAGAAACAAAAAATAGTAAAGCACTAGAGCTTTGTCAGAAAGTTTCAGACCTGAGAATGGGAAGGACCTACCAGTCGCATTGCGACTTTATTGCTGGTGTTTACTTTGCAAGAAGTGGTAACACCACAAAAGCAATTCAACTTTTTACCAGTTGTATAGCTAATAATTATACCTATATGGAAGCATATATGGAAATTGGATTCATTTATTACGACAGAAAACAATACGCTGAAGCTTTAAATATTTTCCATACAACAATTTCTGTAAGAAACAACTATCCAGATGGATATTATTGGTTAGCTAAAACTTATGAAGCGAACAAAAATTCAACTTCCGCTCTTGAAAATTATGAGAAAGCGTTTTCGCTTGATCCTAAATTAAACGAAGCTGAGCAAGCAATTACAAGATTGAAATCTGCCGGAACACACTAAAAACAAAAATTGTAACTTTGCAAAAACTATCACAATGCCGATTATAGCCCCATCACTCTTAGCCTGTAATTTTTTAGAATTGGGATCAGAATGTAAGATGTTAAATGAAAGCGTTGCTGATTGGTTTCATTTAGATGTAATGGATGGGACTTTTGTTCCTAACATTAGTTTTGGATTACCAGTGATAGAACAAATCAGAACTGCAACAAGTAAAGTATGTGATGTACACCTGATGATAGAAAGACCAGGAGAATATGCGGAGGCATTTAAGAAAGCTGGAGCTGATATACTTACTGTTCATTACGAAGCATGCCAGCACTTACATAGAAATCTACAACAAATAAAATCACTAGGAATGAAGGCCGGTGTGGCTTTAAATCCACATACACCTGTGCAATTATTGGAAGATATTCTCGAAAATATATATCTAGATTGTATCATGAGTGTGAATCATGGTTTTTGTGTACAATCATTTATTCCACAAACAATGGATAAGATTCGAGTTTTAAAAAAAATGAATAAGGAAAGATGACTACACACCTTAATTGAAATTGATGGTGGTGTAACACTTGCAAATGCTAAAGCCATCTTAAATACCGGAGCGGAT
>CAIJZG010000199.1 GCA_903825065.1 uncultured Bacteroidota bacterium | reverse complement strand
CAACATATCAATTACCTGATCAATACGTTGCTATGATAGAAATTCCTAAAACTAGTGTAGGAAAATTGAATAAAAAAGAATTAAGAAGAAGATGGGCAGAAGGAGAACTTTAAATCATAAATAATTTTTTCGCTAAGCATATTATTTTAATATTTATAAATGATGATTAATTCTTCAATCTAATTTTGTTATACGCCATCATCCTTATTACCCCAGTTTTTTGTTTTGTTTTAGTGGTTAAGATAGCTGACAATTTGGTTAATTTAGGTTAATGAAAAAATGAAAAGGAAGGATTGGGCACTACATTTGTACATCAAAAAAATAAAATGCCTAAAATCAAAGTATCAAAATTGCAGATAGCTCGCCTCCTGATGGTTGCAGCTATTGTTTTGATAGCTGGGTTTCAGGTTTATTGGCTTCACAAATTATATGCAGAAGAAGCATCAGGTTTTAAAAAAACAACAGACGTAGTATTCCGCGAAACAATGTATAAAGTTCAGGCGCAAAGATTAAAGCGCGATTCGTTCTTTTACAAATATATCCCTGAACAAAACAGTTTTATGGGAGATGTCGCAGAGTTAGTTAATGCAAAAATCCCACGTATAAGCATTTCGACGAGTAATTCAGAACAGGATAATGAACTAACTTTTTCAACTAATGTAGACAGCTCCGAGGAAGAAATAAATCTTCAAAATGAAAATCTTGATGACAAGCCTTCAGCTATTGAAATAACAAATGGTACAGATAGTTCTCATTACAAGAAAATCAAGTCTACCAATATAAATATTACTCAGCTTATACAGGATGGAATTAAATTTGGCTTTAATGAAGCCGGGAAAGAGCTTCGTAGGACAAAAATTGATTTTCATGTTCCTCCAGATGTTGAACACAAACGAACAAGAAAGCCACATCCATTTTCCAAAGATTTGGCTGCAAAAGATGTATTAATAAGATCAAGGGTATTAAACGACACTATTTCTATTGAACAAATTGATTCTGTTTATAAAAAGGCACTTACTTTAAATGGTATAAGTGCAGTGTTTCATATTAAGAAAGATAGTTTGTTTAAGCCAGAAAATTTTGCAGGAAATGATTACGCAACTTCTAAAGTGCCAGTTGGTTTTTTAAGTAAGAATGCCTATCAAGCAAGCTTTGATGCGCCTACACTTTTTCTTTTGGGAAATATGATGCCTCAAATGGGACTATCCGTTTTGCTTGTAGCATTTATAGCCATTACTTTTTTGTTTTTATATAGAAATCTCCTTGCGCAAAGGAGACTTGCTTTGATGAAAAACGATTTCATTAGTAATATTACTCATGAATTAAAAACACCCATCGCAACAGTAAATGTTGCTATAGAAGCGCTGCGTAATTTTGATGCTTTATCGAACCCAGAAAGAACTAAGGAATACCTCGATATTTCTGCAACAGAATTACAACGCCTAAGTATGCTTGTTGATAAAGTATTGAAACTTTCTATGTTCGAAAACAAGGATATTGAACTCCAATATGAAGAAATTGACCTTGAAAAATTGGTTGAAGATGTGATTCATAGCATGAGATTGCAGTTTGAAAAACAAAAAGCTACTATTAGCTTTAAAACTTTCGGACCCGATTTTATGATTACTGCTGATCGGATGCACATAACAAGTGTCATTTATAATTTAATAGATAATGCTTTAAAGTATAGCCAGGCAAACCCAACTATTAAAATTGAAATGGTTTCAATTTCCAATGACTTGCAATTATCAGTTTCTGATAATGGTATAGGTATATCAGCTGATTATACTAGTAAAATATTTGAAAAATTTTTTAGAGTTCCTTCAGGCAATCATCATAATATTAAGGGTTATGGATTGGGTTTAAGTTATGTGGCAGAAGTTGTTCGTAAACATAATGGCACTATTGATTTAGAAACGGAATTAGGTAAGGGGAGTAGATTTATCATTAAACTGCCGAAAGTATGAGTATAAAAATTTTGTATGTAGAAGATGAATTGTTCCTTGGCAAAATTGTAAAAGAGACTTTAGAGAGCCGTGGGTTTGAAGTGGTTATGGAAACGGATGGTGCAGATGTATTGAGAAGCTTTGAGGATGAACAACCCGATATTTGCATTCTAGATGTTATGTTGCCACATCGGAGCGGTTTTGAAATCGCTGAAGATATTCGAAAGATCAATGACGATATTCCCATCCTTTTTTTAACTGCAAAAACATTAACCGAAGATTTGGTCCACGGGTTTAAAATCGGCGGCAACGATTATATTAAAAAACCTTTCAGTATGGAAGAGCTGATTGTTCGTGTTGAAAATGCGCTTCGTGTTAAAAAAGCAGAACCCATTTCTGTATTAGGAGAAACTATTCAAATCGGTAAATATATTTTTCACTTAAATAAGCAAATACTTCGTTTGGGTGCTATTGATAAAAAGCTTTCCTATCGTGAATCTGAATTATTGAAATATTTATACCTCAATAGTAATTCAATAATCGATCGACGCGAATTGTTGAACCATATTTGGGGGAATGATAGCTTTTTTAATAGCCGTAACCTCGATGTTTATATTACTAAAATCAGAAGTTTTTTAAAAGAAGATGCAAACTTAGAAATTATCACCATCAAAGGTGTTGGTTACCGTTTTGTTAGGGAATAATGGAGCAGCCTTTAAATTTAGCATATCTATTTTATTTGTAAGCGCCTAAGCTAGTTAATGCGGGCAAAGAATTATTATTAAAATCAAATAGGGTAAGGTTTTCAGAAGTTGAACCGTTAGTTGCATTAGGCCCTTTAAAACTTACCCATTCTGGCGCCCACCAACAAATCCCAAGCCCTTGCTGGTTTGGCAAACTTGCCATCAAATCAATCATCGCTTTTGTATATGCATTTTGTCCATCAGGGGTTGCGTCATATGCAGGAATTAATTGAGAAGCAGATCCCACCAAATTATTGGTATTGTCGTTCCATAAAAGTGTAAATGGATAAGAAGTCTCCGCAATGATAACAGGTTTATGATATTTTGTAATCAAACTAGTAAGGCTAGTGTATAATGAATCAAAACTCTTTCCATGCCATACCGGATAATAACTTAAACCGATATAATCATAGCTCACATTTTGTGCGGCTAAATTGCTAAAAAACCAATCAGCTCCGTTATAACCTGCAAAATGAATCATAGTTTTAGTAGTACTGCTATTATCTTTTACTGCTTGTATTCCTTGTTGAACTAATAAGGCATAATTACTCCAGTTGCTATCAAAGATGCCACCAACTTTTCCAAGATCCCATAGAAATCCACTATTGGATTCATTCCCAATTTGAACAATTTTTAAAGTAATACCTGCCTTATTAAAAGTTTGTATTGTGCTACTTGTATATTGGTAAACGCTGTCTTTTAAATCGGTCAGGCTTGCATTCTTCCATGCTGCTGGTAAGCTTTGATTACCAGGATCGGCCCAGGTATCTGAATAATGAATGTCGAGCCAGATGTTTAAACCTGTAGCATTTAAAATTTTTGCAAAATCAATAACCTCTTGTAAGCTTGAATGTGCATCCACCGGCGTATGCCAGAGACGAAGACGAACTGTATTGATTCCTTTGTCCTTAAATATTTGGATAAGATCCTTTGTTTGGTTATTGTCTTTAAATTGGGTACCTGCTAATAAAATCTCCGGTGTAAAAGAAAGGTCCACTCCACGTATAAAATCGGGATT
>CAIJZG010000198.1 GCA_903825065.1 uncultured Bacteroidota bacterium | reverse complement strand
CAAGGTTTCCGTTTGATGACACTGATATTTATAAAACAATTGAAGGCGCTTCGTTTTCTTTAGCAATGCACTATGATGCAAAATTAGATGCCTATGTTGATTCAATGATTCAAATCATCTCTAACGCTCAAGAACCAGATGGCTATTTATATACAGCCCGAACTATTGATAAAATAAATGTGAATCCCTATTTCGGAAAAGAAAGATGGGCTAAAGAAAGAGAGAGTAGTCATGAATTATACAATGCCGGCCATTTGTATGAGGCTGCAGCAGCTCATTTCCTTGCAACAAAAAAAACATCACTTCTAAATATTGCTTTAAAAAATGCCGACCTAGTCTGTTCTGTATTTGGCGCCGACAAACTTCAGGTAGCACCTGGTCATGAAATTATCGAAATGGGATTGGTGAAATTATATAGAATCACTGGAAAAGTAGCTTACTTAAATACGGCTAAATTTTTTATTGAAGAGAGAGGCAATTACAAAGGCTATGATACAAAAAGCAAAGATCCGTTTAAGAATGGCGCATACTGGCAAGACGATATCCCTGTTAAACAACAACAAGAAGCGGAAGGACATGCTGTGAGAGCTGGATATTTATATTCTGCTATGGCAGATATTGCAGCACTCACAGAAGATAAGGAAATGCTCGCAGCAGTTGATAGAATTTGGAATAATGAAACTAGCAAGAAAATGTATGTGCAAGGCGGTGTTGGAGCAATTGGTGATGGAGAAAGATTTGGTGCGAATTATGAACTTCCCAACTCCACTGCTTATAATGAAACTTGTGCTGCCATTGCCAATATCTATTTTAACCATAGAATGTTTCTATTACATGGCGACTCAAAATATATTGATGTTTTGGAAAAAGTACTCTACAATGGTTTTCTTTCTGGAGTGGGCTTAGATGGCAAAACATTTTTCTATACAAATGCCATGCAAATTCAACAATTCTTGCAACATCCAGATATGGAAGTAGAAAGGTCGGGATGGTTTGAATGTTCTTGTTGTCCTACCAATATCGCTCGCCTCATGCCATCCATACCTGGATATATTTATGCGCAAAAAAAAGATATCGTTTATGCCAATTTATTTATTTCCGGCACAGCTTCTTTACTTGTAAACAATCAAAAAATACAAATTAAGCAAGAGAATAATTACCCTTGGGATGGCAATTTAAATTTTACAATTCTAACTGAACAAGCAACAGCTTTTAGTATGCAAATTCGTATTCCAGGTTGGGCTACAAATCAGGCAATACCAAATAATCTCTATCATTTCAGTAATCATTCCAATTCAATGGTATCCATTAATATAAATGGAAAATCAGTTAATTATGAAATACAAAATGGGTATGCAATTCTAAATAGATTATGGAATAAAAATGATGTAATTAAGGTGATATTACCTATGGAAGCTAGAAGGGTTATTTCCGATAGTTTACTAAAAGACAATATCGGTAAAACATCACTTCAAAGGGGTCCGCTAATGTACTGTGCCGAATGGATCGATAATGAAGGAAAGACCTCTAATATTATTCTTTCTAAATCAGCAACAATCAGTACTTCATTTAATCCAAATATCTTGCATGGAGTGACAGTTTTAAAATCTCAAGCTTCTCAGATTGAAATCAGTTCTAATGGACTTGAAGTAAAAACTATTACCAAACCTTTTACCGCTATCCCCTATTATGCCTGGGCAAATCGAGGAAAGGGAGAAATGACAGTTTGGATTCCAGAAAAAATAACGGCTACAGATATCATTTCTAAATAACAAACGACATTAACGAAAGCAAAACCAAATGATCAATTTAAAAAAACTAGAAGTATGGTTCATCACAGGAAGCCAAGATTTATATGGTGATGAAACATTGCAAAAAGTTGCAGAGAACTCAAAAACTATTGCTACTTATTTAAATGAAGTAGATCAAATACCAGTGACAGTTGTTTATACACCAACTGTAAAATCGGCTGAAGT
>CAIJZG010000197.1 GCA_903825065.1 uncultured Bacteroidota bacterium | reverse complement strand
TTTGTGTTAAAGTAAGTTTGTCATCTTCTAATTCTTCTTCAGTTTGTGCATTAACAATGATGTTTTGAACCCAGGGTGTTAGGTGTTTTTCTAATTTCATTTTGCCTAGTATAAATCCTCCTAGTATTCCCAAAATAATTCCGGTACCTACATATAAAGCTGTTACCTTAAACCCAAAAGCTCCAGCAAAAATTGCGATAGCCACTTCGTTTACCAAGGGTGCAGTAATAAGATAGGTAAATGTGATCCCCAGAGGAATTCCACCTTTTACAAATCCAATAAAGAGGGGAACGGATGAACAGGAACAGAATGGAGTTATTACACCAAATGTTGAAGCAAATAAATATTCAAGTCCGTACATTTTATTACGACTCAAATAATTTCGTATTTTTTCGACAGGGAAGTAAGAGTTGACAATACCCATTAAAATAGTGATCAATAAAAGTAATATGGCTATTTTGATGGTGTCGAAAATAAAGAAATTTAATGCTTCCCCTAAATGTGTGGTAGCAGATATCCCAAAGACAGAATAGATAAGCCAGTCAGCAAAATATTGTAACCAATAAAACATAACAAATCACTTTAATCTTAACAACAACTACTGTTTCCATTCTTAGATGAACTGCAACAAGCACTCTTTGTTGAATGATTAGTGGAGTTATCACAACAGTTTACTAGATTGTCAGAATCAAGAACTGTTGAAGTATCGCCAATTGTAGGAAATCTTTTTTGTGCCCAACGAATCAAACCATGTTTCATGTTTACCACTTTAGCTGGATCATATCCATGGTTAATTAAGAAACTTGTTGCAAGTAAACTTTTGCCACCACCCCTGCAAACGATTACAAGGTCTTGATTCTTCGGTAATTCTGAATAGCGTTTTTCAAAATCGCTCAAAGGAATATTGATGATATTAGGTACATTAAATCTTAAAGTAGCTACTTCACTTGATTCTCTTACATCAACTAAAAGTGCTCCTTTTTTAACCCAAACCTGCGTACTGGTTGGACAAATTTCTTTGATTAAAGGTTTTACAGTTTCCATAATTTTAATTTGTTAGTAGTTCTTTTATTTCTTTTACTTCAGCAACCCGTCCTTTTATTTTGGCGACGCCATCAATCATTAACACAGGAGTTGTAAGTACATTGTACCGCATCATTTCCTCCAAGTCCTCAATCTTAGTAACAGTTGCTTCAATATTTGTTTCTTTCAAAGCCGCTAATACATTGTTATAGGTTGTTTTACATTTGGCGCATCCAGCTCCTAAAATTTTAATGTCTCTCAGTGTTTGCATATCCTTCAATTTGGTTATAGATAAAAAAATAATTTTGAATTTATACAAAAATACTACATTTGTTAACCAATTGGTTAATTATTATGGTAAAAGCAAGAAAAGATAGCAATACAGAAGAGAAAATATTAATCGCAGCTAGGCAGGTTTTTATTGAAAAAGGACTGGCAGGTGCCAGAATGCAGGATATTGCAGATAGGGCTGAGATCAATAAAGCAATGCTGCATTACTATTTTAAAAACAAAGACATGCTATTTGAGGTAATTTTCAGAGAAACTGCTGGTAAACTCTTCCCTCATTTTGAAAAACTGATGGAATCTGACCTGAATTTCTTTGATAAGATCCGGTCTATAGTATCTAGTTATATCGAAATGATCATTCAAAACCCTTATCTACCCTTGTTTGTAATGAATGAAATGAATAAAAATCCTGAAATAGGAATCAAGACCTTCTTTGAAGCACAAAAACCAGGATTTGTAAAAAAATTCAGGGAATCGATTGAGGAAAATATGAAAGCTGGGCTTATACAACCCATCAATCCGATTCATTTGATTATGAATATTTTTTCAATGTGCGCATTCCCGTTCATTGCCAAACCCATGATTAAACTGCTTACCGGTTTGGAAGATGAACAATTTAAGAATCTCATGGAACAGCGGAAGGTTTTGGTAGCAGAGTTTATTATTAATTCAATTCGAAAATAATTTTTTATATGCATAAATTAACTAGATGGTTAATAATTGTTTTGGGTATCATGGTTCTACTCTTTGACCCTATTCAATCAGTTGCACAAGACTCAATTAAATCATTAAACCTTGAGCAGGCCTATCAAATGGCAAGAGCAAATTATCCGCTTATTAAACAGAAGGATTTAGTTGCTAAATCTGCATTTTTAACTATCGAAAATATTAATACGGCATACCTGCCCCAATTAAGTGTAAATGGGCAGGCTAGCTACCAGTCTGATGTTACCAGTATTAAGATTCCTATCCCCAATTTTTCAATGACACCCTTAAGTAAAGACCAATATAAATTCTGGGGTGAATTAAACCAATTGATTTATGATGGTGGTATCATCAAAAATCAAAAAGAATTACAAGAACGTAGTTCATTGGTAGATGACCAAAAGTTGGAAGTGGAATTATACAAACTAAAAGAAAGGATCAATCAATTATATCTTGGAGTACTATTATTAGATGGACAATTTGTTCAGGCAAAATTAGCGAGTGAAAACATTCAAATCGGACTCAAAACAGTTAATGCTCAATTAGCCAATGGAACTGTTTTTAAATCTGCTGCATTAGTACTGGATGCCCAGTTATTACAAAACGATCAACGAATAGTTGAACTGAAATCGAATAAGAAGGCGCTATTGCAAGTACTTTCTTTATTTCTACATCAGCCGATTAGTGAAACAGTAGAACTTAAAAAACCGGTGGTGGCTGATTTGTTTGATGTAACCATCGCACGACCCGAAATGAAATTATATGCTTATCAGGATAGTTTTTGGCATATACAGAATCAAATGATTGCTGCAAAATCCAATCCCAAATTGAGCCTTTTTGCTCAGGGCGGTTATGGAAGACCAGGACTGAATATGCTCAATAACGATTTTGCACTTTTTGGAATAGGAGGGGTTAGATTGAACTGGTCGCTTAGTAATTTGTATACCCATAAAAGAGAGCAGCAAGTTGTTGAATTGAATCAGAAGATGAATGAAGTACAGAAAGATGTGTTTGTTTTCAATACCAATGCACAACTTTCACAACAACTAGAAGAGATCAAGAAGTTGCAGGAATTATCCAATATTGATCAGAAGATCATAGAAGTAAGAACCAATATTACTGCTGCATCAAAAGCCCAGCTTCAAAATGGTGTGATCAATTCAAACGATTATCTAAGAGAGATTAATTCTGAAGATCAAACAAGAAATAATTTTATCCTGCACCAAATTCAATTATTGCAGGCAAAGATCAATTATCAGACAATAAAAGGAAATCAATAAAAACTATCTTATGAATTATAAAAATTTCATTTTCATAGTAGCTGTTATAGCGCTTTTGAGTGCCTGCAGTTCAAGTCAGCTTAAGCATGATGCTGCTGGAATTTTTGAAGCAGATGAAGTAATCGTGTCTTCTGAATTAGGGGGTAAAATTTTACAGTTTAAAGTAAACGAAGGAGACCTGCTTAAAAAAGATTCTGTTATTGCAATCATCGATGCCTTGCCAGTTAGTTTGCAACAGGAACAATTGGAAGCCTCTGTTAAAGCACTATCTGAGAAAACACAAAATGTGGAACCACAGATCAAATTATTACAGGATCAAATTTCAGTTCAGGAAACCCAATTAGCCAACCTCCAACATGAGAGAGCTAGAATTGAATCCCTTTTACAAGCCGATGCTGCTACAGCTAAACAACTGGATGATATCAATTTTCAAATTGAATCACTCAGAAAGCAAATTGCAGTAACCCAGCAACAAATTGCAGTACAGATCAATAACGTGCAAACTCAAAATAGGGCAATATTAAGTGAATCAAACCCTTTACAAAAACAAATTGCTCAGTTAAAAGACAAGGAACAGCGTGCAAGTATTATCAACCCTTTAAATGGAACTGTACTTACCAAATATGCAATGGAAGGAGAAATTACCAGTGCAGGAAAGGCAATGTATAAAGTGGCTGATCTTAGTTCTTTGATTTTAAGAGCCTATATCAGTGGCACACAATTATCAGAAATCAAGCTTGGCCAGACAGTTAAAGTATTTATAGATGAAGGTGAAAAAAAGTATAAAGAATATGCGGGGATCATTACAATGGTATCTGATAAAGCAGAATTTACTCCCAAGACCATCCAGACAAAAGATGAACGCGCTAATCTGGTGTATGCAGTAAAAGTGGTGGTGAAAAATGATGGGTATTTGAAAATTGGTATGTATGGTGAAATCCAATTCAAATAATATGTCAGCAGTAATTGTAGAAAATATTGTAAAAAAATATCAGATTGAAAAATCTGAAGTAGTTGCTATCAATGGCGTTTCATTTGATGTGGCTAAGGGTGAATTATTTGGAATTGTTGGACCGGATGGTGCCGGTAAAACTAGCTTGTTTAGAGTACTCACAACATTGTTATTAGCAGATAGTGGACATGCTACTATTGAAGGTTATGATGTAGTTAAAGATTATAAAATAATTAGAAAAAAATTAGGCTATATGCCTGGAAGATTTTCTCTTTATCAAGATTTATCTGTAGAAGAAAACCTTTCTTTTTTCGCAACTATTTTTAATACAACTATAGCTGAGAATTACGATTTGATTAAAGATATCTATCAACAGATTGAGCCCTTTAAAAAAAGAAGGGCGGGAAAATTGTCAGGTGGAATGAAACAGAAGTTGGCTTTATGTTGTGCTTTAATACATAAACCTTCAGTATTATTTCTAGATGAACCTACCACTGGTGTAGATGCAGTTTCTCGAAAAGAATTTTGGGAGATGTTGCAACGATTAAAAGCACAGGGAATTACGATTCTTGTTTCTACGCCCTATATGGATGAAGCAGGTATGTGCGATCGGGTTGCTTTAATGCAAAAAGGCCAAATCTTGGCTATTGATAAACCTGAACAAATCAATCAACAATTTAAAAACCCTCTTTGGGCTGTGCAGGCATCATCGATGTATAATTTGCTTAAAACTTTGAAACAATGGGCTGCAGTTACATCTTGTTACTCTTTTGGAGAATATTATCACGTAGTAATGAAGTCTGAGATGAATGGTGAGAAAGAAATAAAAGCATATTTATTGCAATATCAGTTTCAAGACATTGAAGTAAAACAGATAGCCGCAAATATTGAAGATTCTTTCATGGCATTAATGAATACATCACATGAATAAAGAAAAAGTAATTGTAGCAGAAGGGCTAACAAAACGCTTCGGCGATTTTGTTGCGGTTGACCATATATCTTTTGAAGTATCTAAAGGTGAAATATTTGGATTTTTGGGTGCGAATGGTGCTGGAAAAACTACAGCTATGCGTATGTTATGTGGACTTTCAACTCCCAGCACAGGAAAAGCTATAGTGGCAGGTTTGGACCTGTTTAGGGATGCAGAAAAAATCAAGAAAAATATTGGTTATATGAGTCAGAAATTTTCTTTGTATGAAGATCTGACAATTGAAGAAAATATTCAGTTTTATGGAGGAATCTATGGTCTTACAAAAAAGCAAATTCTCGACAAAACGAATTACTTAGTGGAACATTTGCATTTGCAAGATCACCAAAATAGTTTAGTTAGATCATTGCCACTTGGATGGAAACAAAAATTGGCTTTTTCAGTAGCCATAGTTCATGAACCTGCAATTGTCTTTTTAGACGAACCCACTGGAGGTGTAGATCAAGATACAAGAAGGGACTT
>CAIJZG010000196.1 GCA_903825065.1 uncultured Bacteroidota bacterium | reverse complement strand
TACAGCAATGTTAGTGGAGTTGCTGATGAGGTAAATGTACGAGTAGGTGAATTGTTTGCTGGTCCGGGTCAGATTAAAATTGTAAATACCAATGATTTAAAAATTACTACACAAATTCCAGAAAATTATGCTACTCGTGTTGTAGTTGGTACACCCATTAAAATTTCTTTACCTGATATCAATAAATCACTCGACTTAAATATTAATGTTGTCGGGAAAATTATTGATCCAACTAGCAGAAGTTTTTATGTAGAAGCTAAAATCCCCAATGATAAAAGTTTCCGCCCCAATCAAATTGCATTAGTTCGCGTATTAGATTATGAGGCAAAAAACGCAATAAGCATTCCCGTAAATATTTTACAAACTGATGATAAAGGCCGTTTTGTTTTGGTTGCTATTAAAGAGAATGGCAAATTAATTGCTCGCAAAAAAAGTGTAATTGCAGGGGAAATGTATGGTGATAAATTGGAAATCAAAAGCGGATTACAATCAGGAGACAACATCATTACAGAAGGGTTCCAGAGTCTATATGACGGTCAGGTTATAACAACTGAAGTGAAATAAGCAAGAACCCATCTGAAAGAATAAAAACTAAACTACTTGTATGAGTGCATTAGAAAATATAGTTGGTAAGTTCAAAGAATTTGGACCTACCAGCTGGAGTATAAAAAATAAAACTTCTATTTACTTGCTCATGATATTCGTGAGTATCATGGGGATTTATCAGTTTGTAACATTACCCAAAGAACAATTTCCGGATATTGTAATTCCAACAATATATGTACAAACAATTTACGTTGGTAATTCACCTAAAGATGTTGAGAACCTCGTAACAAGACCTATTGAAAAACAAATAAAAGGAATTACTGGTGCTAAGATTAAAAAATTTACTAGTACTTCACAACAAGATTTCTCGGCTATCCAGGTTGAGTTTGATACCGATGTAAAGACTGACGTAGCATTGCAAAAAGTTAAAGATGCGATCGACAAAGCAAAAGTTGATTTGCCTACAGATTTAACTTCTCCGCCAACAGCTTTGGAAATAAGTTTCAGTGAGCAACCAATCATGTATGTAAACCTGAGTGGTGATTATGATCTGGTTCGACTAAAAAAATACGCGGATGATCTAAAAGATAAATTGGAAAATCTCTCTGAAATCAACCGAGTTGATATAGTTGGAGCTCCTGAAAGAGAATTCCAAATCAATGTAGATAACTATCGCATGCAGAGTGCTGGTGTAACATTCGATGATATCAGCAATGCAGTACAAAGAGAAAATTTAGATATTTCAGGTGGTTTATTAGATGTGGGTACTATGAAACGCAACCTGCAATTAAAAGGACAATTAAAATCAGCTTATGATATTGAAAAAATAATAGTTCGTAACCAAACTGGTGCGCCCATTTATTTAAAAGATATAGCGGTAGTAAAAGATACCGTTAAAGAAAAAGAAAGTTTTGCTCGTTTAGATGGTAAGAATGTAGTTACACTTAATATTATTAAGAGAAGTGGTGAGAATTTAATTGAAACAAGTGATGGCGTAAAGAGGATTGTTGATGAAATGAAAGCCAACAACTTCCCTAAAGATTTGAAAGCAGTAATTACTGGCGATATGAGTATCAAAACACGTACCTCTTTCACAGATTTAGTGAATAGTATTGTGATTGGTTTTGTGTTGGTATTGATTATTCTAATGTTCTTTATGGGCGTTATAAATGCATTTTTCGTAGCCCTATCTGTACCCTTGAGTATGTTTGTTGCTTTTGTGTTTTTACCTGGTGCAGACTTAATTGTAGGAGGTCATGTTACTCTAAACTTTATTGTGCTTTTTGCATTATTATTCGGGCTTGGTATAATAGTGGATGATGCTATTGTGGTAATTGAAAACACGCACCGAATTTTCTTTGAAAGTAAAGGCAAACTAAATTCTACTATCTCTGCTCGAATGGCTGCAGGTGAAGTTTTCATTCCAGTATTAGCAGGAACACTTACTACATTGGCTCCCTTCTTCCCGCTATTATTTTGGCCGGGCATTATTGGTAAGTTCATGATTTACCTACCTACAATGCTCATTTTTACGCTAGCAGCTTCTTTAGTAGTAGCATTTATCATGAACCCGGTTTTTGCAGTTGACTTTATGGAACACCCTGATCAAGAGGAATTAAAGGGTCCCAAAAGTGCCATCTTTAAAAAGAAAGGTTTTTGGATTGCCATTATTCTTGGTATACTGCTAGATTTTGCTGGAGCACCATTCTGGGGAAACTTATTGATTTTCTTTGTAGGCTTAGTTGTTTTAAATGTTTATGTTTTAAACAAAGCTATTCATGAATTCCAACATACTGCCCTGCCTTGGATAATGAATCACTATGAGCGCTTACTTAGATGGGCATTGCATGGTTGGAGACCCGTTAAATTATTATTGGGCACAATTGCCTTATTATTTATTTCAGTTGCTTTATTTGCAATAAGAAAAGTTCCAGTTGTATTTTTTCCTAAAGGTGATCCAAACCAGATTTATGTATATATAAAATTACCTGTAGGGACTGATGTTTTGTATACTGATAGCATTACAAAACTGTTAGAGTCTAAAGTAAATAAAGTGCTGGATAATGCAAATGGAAAAGCAAACCCAATAGTTGAAAGTGTAATCAGCAATGTGGCAATTGGTGCAGGAGATCCTATGACTGGTGATAGAAGTACCAGAAGTGAATTGGGTAGGATTCAAATTTCATTTGTTGAATTTGAAAAAAGAAATGGAGTTGCAACTGAACCATATTTGAGCAAAGTTCGAGAAGCAATGAAAGGAATACCAGGAGCAGAAATAAGTGTTGATCAGGAACAAAATGGTCCACCAACAGATCCACCAGTAAATATTGAAGTATCAAGCGAAGAATTTGATAACCTAATTAAAACTGCTGTCAATCTAAAGAACTATCTGGATAGTATTCATGTTCCTGGAGTAGAAGAATTAAAAATGGGCGTTGATCTTACTAATCCTGAATTAACACTGACAGTAAAAAGAGATCGTGCACTAATTGAAGGTGTTTCGTCTGGTCAGATAGGTGCTGCACTTAGAACAGCTTTATTTGGTAAAGAAGTATCAAAGATCAAAGAAGGTAAAGACGAATACAAAATTCAATTACGTAATAATGAATTTCAACGTAAGAATTTAGTAGAGTTATTGAATATGAAGATTAGCTTCCGCGATATGGCTAGCGGTGGCGCAATTAAAAATATTCCAATAAGTTCTTTAGTAACAATTGAGCCTACTAGTACTTTAGGAAGTGTAAAAAGATTAAATCAAAAACGACTGATTACACTTCGTTCAAATCTTACAAATGGCTATACAGCAAATGACGTGAACAAGGTGCTTGAAAAGTATATTGAAGATTTCAAAAAGAAACCAGAAGGTGTTACAATTAAACAAACAGGGGAAAGTGCACAACAAGCTGAAACTGCTTCTTTCTTAGGAAAAGCATTATTAATTGCGTTGATGTTGATCTTGTTCATACTTGTATTGCAATTTAATTCTGTGAGTAAACCAGTTATTATTCTTACAGAGATCTTGTTTAGTATCATTGGAGTTTTATTAGGATTTGCTATAACCGGTATGACCGTTTCTGTTACCATGACAGGGATTGGCATCATTGGTCTGGCAGGTATTGTTGTTAAAAACGGTATCCTTGTAATTGAGTTTAGTGATGAATTAAGATCTAGAGGGATGAAGACCAAAGAAGCTGTGATACAAGCAGGTAAGACAAGGATCATTCCAGTATTACTTACTGCATTGGCTGCAATACTAGCGTTCTTACCAATTGCTGTTGGATTCAATATTAACTTCATAACATTATTTTCTGAACTGAATCCGCATATTTATATGGGTGGTGATAGTGCAGTATTCTGGAAACCATTATCATGGACTATCATTTTTGGTTTATCTTTTGCTTTCTTTATGACATTGGTCATTGTACCAAGTATGTACCTGATTGCAGAACGTTTAAGAAGACCTATGAGAAATACCTTTGGGGGCAAATGGATCAGTATGTTGGGAATTCCTCCGCTTACTTTATTGTTTATTCCATTAATGATAATTTCATTAATAAAACAAAGAATTAAAAAGAATAAAAGAGAAGAAAAATTTAAAGGCCAGCCTGTAAACGATGCGTTTATTGGAAGTTGGTTCTAATAAAGTATAGAGATAAGAGATAAAAGTGAAGAGAATGATATGAATAAGACAAGTGTTAGCCTTGGCCCTTAAGCTGAGGCTAACATTTTTAGAAAGACAATTTAAAATGAATATATGGATATCAGTTTGGATTTTAAAAAACATAATATCTATCGGATTAAGGAAAGCCATCAACGAATTATTGCTTGTATTGATTTGC
>CAIJZG010000195.1 GCA_903825065.1 uncultured Bacteroidota bacterium | reverse complement strand
CATCAACTTTTAGAATATGTAATAATTTAGCCCAAAACCATTCGGAAGAATAAATTCCTCCTACATATTGTAAATAATTGATAGGGAATTTTGTAGCATGTTCATTGATAGCTGCTGCTTCTCCAACTGCAGTATGATCTTTCCACAAGACAAACATCGCATTCGGATTATTTTCAAATTCTTTAAGAAGTGCTAAAGGTTGTCCATTGCTATTTACCGCAACTGGGCTACTTCCGGTTGTATCAACTCCAATTGCTTTTACTGCAGATGCAATAGCTGGTCCTGCAGATTCAATACATGCTCGAATTGTATATTCTAGTCCATCGATGTAATCCTGGGGATGTTGGCGAAATTGATTTTTTGAAGGGTTACAAAATTTACCTTCTTTCCATCTTGTATAGTAAAATACAGAGGAACTTATTTCTTCGCCATTCCGGCTGTCTACCAGTATAGATCTTACTGAGTCTGTTCCGAAATCAACTCCAATGACGTATGCTTTTTTGGTCATGATATATTTGGTTTCTAAATCATGTTGATAGCATGATCAGACTATTTAAATGATTTTTATTAAAGTCTATTAAAAATTACAGGATTTGGAATAATATTTAAGAATGCATGTAGATTAGCAGCATAACGCCGTTTATCTAATTTATAATAATAAGCACCCTTTTTCGAGCTCTCTTTATCTTTATCTTTTTGTTTAACAAGTAATTTTGTGGAATGGATTTTTCTACTAAAGTTTCGTTTGTCAAACTCCGTATCAAAAATCCCTTCGTAAAGACTTTGTAATTGAGGTAGCGTAAATTTTTCTGGTAATAATTCAAAAAGTATAGGATGGAATGCTGATTTATAGCGAAGGCGTTCTCTGGCTTTTGCTACCATATTACTATGGTCGAAAATTAGTTTAGGAATCTTTTTTACCGGAAACCATTCAGCATGGTAATTAGAATTTATTTGATTTTCGAATTTATGGATATCAATTAATGCAAAATAGGCAACAGAAATAGTTCTTTCACTTGGATCCCTGTCTGGGTGTCCGAATGCATGGAGCTGCTCCATATATACTCCTTCAAGGCCAGTAAGTTGTTTTAGTATACGTGCGCCACCTCTATCGAAATTTTCCCGTTCAGTAATGAATCCTCCCATTAAACTCCATTTTCCTTTTTCAGGTTCAAGGTCTCTTTTTACTAATAAAATCTTTAGTTCGGCTCCATCGAACCCGAATATAATGCAGTCAACTGCAACAAGAATTCGAAATTGTTTTTGATACTTTGGCATAAATCGTTTTGAAATTTATGCAAGAGTTCTGACATAGCGAAAACTTCTGCAATTTATTTTTATAATAAGTGTTGTAATTACATTTATTTATAAAATATACCTATTTTTAACCGGCTATTTTGGAATTTTGAGTGAGTATCCAAAAATGATTGGGGATTATAAATTTGAGCTAGGATTGATGCCTGGCTCGATTTTTTTCATATAATGAAAATATTTTTTATGTCGACTGAAAGTCAAACATGTATATCCAGGGTTCAATCAATTTATCAACAGAACTATGGAACTCCTGATTTATTTGTAAAATCGCCTGGGAGGATTAATTTGATTGGAGAGCATACAGACTATAATTTAGGATTTGTTTTACCGGCTGCCATTGATAAAGCCATTTATATTGCAATTGGTAAAAGAACTGATTCTGAGATTCATTTAATAGCAGCTGATGTGAATGAATCTTTCTCCTTTTCCATTGCTGAATTGTCTAAATCGCCTTTAGATTGGCCTAATTATATTATGGGTATTGTAGACCAACTTTCTAAGTTGGATTTGCCTTTTGGAGGATTTAATGCAGTTATTGCCGGGGATGTTCCGTTAGGTGCGGGCCTTTCTTCATCCGCTGCTTTAGAATGTGCTACTGTATTTGCGCTTAATGAATTATTTGGGCTTGCATTGTCGAAACTTGAAATGGTAAAATTGGCTCAACGTGCCGAAAATCAATTTGTAGGATTGCAATGTGGGATCATGGATATGTTTGCTAGTATGTTTGGTAAAGCTGATGCGGTGATCAAACTGGACTGCCGTTCACTAGAATATCTTTACAGCCCTTTTAATCAAAAGGGTATTAAGATAGTTCTATTAGATACTTGTGTAAAACATTCATTGGCTTCTACTGAATATAATGTTCGTAGAAAAGAATGTGAATTAGGTGTTTCTGAAATTCAAAAAAATCATACTGAAGTTCTTTCATTGAGAGATGTAAATAGTGGCATGATTCTTACAATTCAAAATAAGGTAGATAAAAAAGTATTCAACAGATGTACGTTTATAGTGGAAGAAATAAAAAGGTTGCAAGATGCTTGTATTGATTTGGAGCATAATGATATGAAAGCTTTTGGTGAAAAAATGTATATGACGCATGAAGGTTTAAGTAATTTATATGAAGTGAGTTGTGAGGAACTGGATTTTCTGGCAGCATTTTCAAAAGGTAAAGAAAATGTGTTAGGGGCAAGAATGATGGGAGGAGGTTTCGGAGGATGCACCATTAATTTAGTAAAGGAAGATGCGGTAGACGAATTTATTGTAGAAGCTGAAATTGCTTTTGAAAATGAGTTTCACACCAAATTGAAATCGTATATTGTATCCAT
>CAIJZG010000194.1 GCA_903825065.1 uncultured Bacteroidota bacterium | reverse complement strand
CACAAATATCTGAACAAAACAGGCGTAAAATATCCCTGAATAACCTCTCGGAAATGCGTGACCTGAATTGATACTTATTTTTCATTGCCCTTCATAGACTTAAACAGATTTTGCTCTGCTCAGCTAGGAAAGACCCTAAATTAATATAAATTCTCAGATTTAGGGTGTAGACTGCCATACATTTCATGACGAAGTACATCTCTTGGTAAAAGCGGAGAAAGATCTTCAAGCGGCGGGGATACTAATCTACCGTCAGTGGCTCTTGCTACAGATAGTTTAGGTACAAACAGTTGTTCCGGATGTATAAATACCTCAACTATACATGGTTTATCGTAAATTTGTATATGAGGTATTTCGAATTCGAATTCTGACCATGTTCGTATTTGCCATGATTTAATTTCAAATGCCGTAGCTATCTTCGAATAATTAGGACAACTCACACCTGTAGCTTTGTTTGTGCCAACGTATCTTCCGTCAAGAATAGCCTTCTGGGTATGTTTTATCATTAAGTATCCATCATTATTAAAAATGAATATCTTTATTGGTAATTGATGGTGTACAATCGTTTGTAATTCTTGAAGATTCATCATCATTCCGCCGTCACAATTTAGGCAAATTACGTCAGAGTTTCTTGATGCTATAGATGCACCAATAGCACCAGGTAGCCCAAATCCCATTTCTCCCAATCCTTGAGAAGTGAGTAAACGTTGTCCTTGATTTAAACTTAACGCTTGATGACCACTCAATAGAGCCGTACCCATATCAGTTACAATAATTTGGTTAGGTTTTAAATGGATAGAAAGTCTTCTCATAAATTCATACGAATTTATGAAACCGTTTTTATCTGTATGTTCTATACTAACCCATGGATATCTATCTCTTATATCACAGCACCGACTTACCCAGTCTTGATTAATTATAGGAATATTTAAACTATTTGATAATTTATTTAAATATTGCCAAGCATCGGCATGAATCTTTTGAGTTATTCTTGATGGGTATTTACTAAGCTCATTTTCGTCGATATCGACTAATGATATTTCTAAAGCAGAGCGTGCTAACTCAGTTATTTCATATCCAACTTGGGGAATTGCTAATCGTGTTCCGATGGCTAAAATATAGTCAGCGTTTTGTAATATTAAATTAGCAGATCGTTGTCCATATGTACCAGCTCGTCCAAATATAAGCTTGTGATTAGATTGAACTAAATCGATTGCTGACCAACTGAGTAATGTAGGAATTCCTAGACTATTAATACATCTAGCGATATCGTTTCTTACACCTGAACTAGTTAGACCTACTCCTAACCAAAGTAAGGGTCTTCTTGCTTTGCGTATTAATGCTAATGTTTTATCAGTTTCTTCATTTAAATATATTTCTTTTTCTAGATTAATATCAGGTGTAAGTTGCGGTGGAATAAAATGTTCAATCTCTTGATCTTCAATTTGCATGGATTGTACATCCATTGGGATATCAAGCCAGCATGGACCAGGCCTACCTGTCGTTGCAAAATACCAAGCTTTTTCTAATTCATATATAATTTTGCGAGGATCAGTTATCTGACTGCTATATTTCGTTATCTTACTTACTGCGTAAGTACTGTCATAACCTTGTATGCCGTACATTCGTAAGGGTGGTGTGACTTTAAGATACCGGGTGTTTTCTTGACCTGATAATATGATGCATGGAATTGAATCTGCCCAGGCTGATAATACCCCCGTTATTGCGTTACTAGAACCTGCTCCTGCTGTGACAAGTGCAAATGATGGGATTCCTTTTATTTTCCAAAATGTCTGCACGGCCATTGTGCAAGCTTGCTCGTGATGGTTACAAATTAGGGTAATATTAAATTCAGGTTTGAAAAATGAATCAAATAAATGCGAATTGGCGGAACCTATAATTCCAAAGCCATGTGTTACATTTCTTTCAAAAAAGAAATTAGCTACTAAATCACTCACTTTGGTTTTCATTATTTTAAAGATTCCTTGTGCCAATAAATTGTTCGTTCTATGGCTTCGGTGAGAGGCACTGTTACTGAAACACGAAGATCGTTTATTGCATTATCTACATTTGGAACAAGTTTTGATTTAGATTGGTTTTTTTGACCTATATTTGTCAAAATCGCCCGCTTAGGTGTAAATTGACTTACAATTAATTCTGCAAAATCGATTAGTTTGATAGACTCCGGATTGCCAACGTTATATTTTTTCCTTGAAGCCCCATTTGCTAATGCTGCTAATACCCAAAAGGCGTAGTCACTAGCATACATAAAACTTCTTATAGTAGAGCCATCTCCCATAATGCGTATAGGTCCACCTAAAAGACTATCGCGAATAAAATCAGTACCAGCCCAAGGTAGTTGGAGAGATAGGTGTGGTCCAATGAACGCGAATGGACGTAGTATTACTAAAGGAAGTTTATATTCGTTTAAGTAAGATTGGGCGAGAATCTCTGAGAATCTTTTAGATTCTGCATATACATTCCCTACTTGATCGCATGATATAGATCCTGTGTATTCTTCATCGATTGAATCCAAGTCCCATGTTTGTTTACCGTAAATTAAACACGAACTTAGCAAAATAAATTTATTTAAATTCTCTAATAAATTTGAAGCTCTTAATATTTGCATAGTGCCTAGACCAATAGTGTCAGCGACTGCGTTCGGTGTGGACGCTGCTAGACGTCTATCTGACACCGACGCTGCATGAATGATGTATTCCGTATCGAGCGGTAATTCAGATAGATATCTAATGTCACCGTTTATATAAGTGATATAATCTAAATTATCAAATTGGGTGTGTTTACGTGCAAAGTCTTTGGCTTTTCTACTAAACACCGTAACTCGTATTTTGAAATCGTATGTAGAGTTAAGCTCTTTAATGATTTCCAGTAGCCACGTACCGAGAAAGCCCGTGCCGCCTGATATGAAAATATGTTTTCCTCTTAATGCATCAAGTTTCACATTTTGCTTAGTGATCACTGCAGTTACATCTCCTTCAACTAATTTTTGCGCAAGATTCATTCTGTATTGTGTGACGTTGAATTATTCTATTTACTTTTTAATGCCAGTACTGAAGCTACTTCAACTATAAGATCTTCTTGGCCTCCTACTGCATTCTTCAAGCCGAGTTCTGTAAGAATATCTCTAGGATCTATTTTGTATTTTTCAGCGATTCTTACTACAGGTTTAGAGAAACCTGAAAATACTCCCGATATTCCACTGACTATAGTTATGCTATCAGATTTCGGTAAGGAGCCTGAGAAAAGATTCGCTGCTAGTTCAGCTGCATCTAAGGCTTTGTATAAATTAATATTTGTTGGGTAGTTTAATTTCTTAACAAGTGCAGCGATTATTTCAATTGGTGCATTTCCTGCTCCTGCACCAAATCCTTTTGCTGTGCCGTCAAGAATTCTTGCGCCTGTTTCAATTGCACTAAGAGAGTTTGCTATGCTTAACCCTAGATTGTTATGTGCATGAAAACCTACGGGTATTTCAAGGTTCTCTACTAATACAGAGATTTTCTTAGATGTTTCACTTGGGGTGTATGCACCGGCAGAATCCATAAGAACAACACCCTGGGCTCCGTATGACTGCATTTTTTTACATTCCTCAAGTAGTACTTCTGCAGAAGCCATATGACTCATCATTAGCACTCCCCAAGCTTCTTTTCCTGCAGATCGTATAAAACTAATATGCTTTTGGGAAATGTCAGCTTCAGTGCAATGACATCCGATTCTGAAAAGATCCACACCTAGCTTTATTGCTGGTTCTATATCTTTTTGTAATGTAGCGAATCCAGGTATAACATGTACGCTTAGTTTAGTATTTTTTAGTACGTTTTTGGCGTATCTTAACATTTCATAATCGGATAGCAGGCTTTCACCAACTTGAAGGGAAGATGCACCAAGACCGTTTCCATGACCAACTTCTAGATAGTCAAACCCTGACTCTTCAGATGCTTTTGCGTAAGCATATATCTGATCTGCTGTTATTTTGTGATTGTATGCATGTGAACCGTCGCGAAGTGTGACATCACAAATTGTAAGAGAAGCAGTATTTGGCATAACGTTTAATATCGATTAGCTATAGATTCTGCGAAGGCAATGGCAGCACAATTAATTATATCTAGATTGCCTGCATATTTAGGTAGATAATCACCCAGTCCTTTGACTCGCACACTAGTAATGAGCCTTCCGTTTTCCATGGTAGGTTGAAGTACGAGTTCATAGCCAGGTATGTATTTTTTAATCTCGGCAACCATTTCGTGTACTCTAGCGCGAGTTCTTTCAATGTCAGGGTTGCTAATGGATGCCATAACAGTAGTCTGCATATGTACATATGGAATGGCTGGATTTAAAACGAGTATCGCTTTAGTTTTTGCACAGCCCGTGAATTTATTTATACCTAACTCTGTAGTGCTTATGTATTCATCTAAATTTATTCTTGTTGCCGGGCCGGCACTGCGAGACGCAATACTTGATACTGTTTCTAAATATTGAACAGAGTTTGGATTTGATTGAGTGATTGCGCATGCCAATGGAATTGAGGCTTGTCCTCCACATGTAATCATATTTACATTTTTTAAAGCCAAGCAATCATTCAGGTTTACTGCCGGCACACACATTTCGCCTATTTTTGCTGGCGTCAAATCCACTGCTATAATACCTTTTTTCGCAAAAAGCGGGGCATTATGTATATGTGATTCTGCACTGGTTGCATCAAAAACAAGAGCTAGATCTGATTTAAAGTTTAAGATCGCATCTATTCCATCACTTGAGATTGGAATATTTAAACTATTTGCTTTGACCATTCCAGCTGATGATAAATTTCGGCCAGAAAATAGTCGACATTCTAAATATTTTGAACGCAAAATTTTTATTAGAAGATCCGTTCCTATATTCCCAGTGCCTAAAATCGCTATAGGTAATTTATTCAATTTAAAATTATTCTAATTAAGTGATGATATTAAAAATTACATTATTTTTCTAATAATACAAAATTATCAGCTCATCCATTCTTCTAAATATGTTGTTTAAGATTTATCCGTATAAATTATTGGTTACTGTGAATATTTTTTAAAATAAATAACTCTGATTATGTCCTTCTTTCTTTATCTGGACAGATGAGTTTGAATTTATGTGCTTAGGAGGCTGACTGGTTTTCTGGGTTAACACAATCTCACGATTAGTGACGATACGGTCTGCTATCTGGTGAATCTGAAGTGCTAACCAATTTCCCGTATTCCCGTATCTAGAATATTCAGCAGCTCCGTAGTGATCAATTCGTCCCGCCTGCCTTAACCTGTCATTCTGAGCAAATTCATCTGACCTCGCTGGGTTATATACTCCATAAGCTTTACCCCCATTACTCTTAACGACCGAAAAACTCGGTACATCACTAGGTCCATCCGCAATATAAATCATATTCTGAAATGGAATCCGTCTATCTTCTGCTTTAACATTAGAATTCACATCAATTGCTGAATTCTTATTGGTCCCTTTATTAATTTCAAATAAAGCCCTAGTCTTCGTTGTATTATCAATGACCATTCCAATTTGAGCAATTTCTGTTTCTTCAGTTATCCCAAATTCACCTTGGTTTAAAAATCCTGGTTG
>CAIJZG010000193.1 GCA_903825065.1 uncultured Bacteroidota bacterium | reverse complement strand
GGATCTTTACCCATACGCGCAGTGCCCATTTCATGAATACAAAATCCTGGAGCTGGCATTCCGTCATAAGACCCCACATTTTTAATGCCGGCAGTTTCTAACATTTCAACTGCACTATTTCTCATATCCACCCGCATCTTTTTTTCATTCTCTTTAAATTCACAATCCATTTCTAAAGTGGGCAACCCATACTTATCTTTTTTATCTTTATTTAGTGTTACTTTATTTTCATAGTAAGGAAGATGCTCTCCCCAAGATCCGATACCAAAAGACCATTTACCCGGTTCTGTAATACTTTCTTTTAATTCAACACCAATACCCTTAGATTCACCATTGTTTCTGGATGCCCCACCTTGATATCCAAAACCTCTTAAGTATCCAGCAGAAGAACCCCCATCTAAATTTCTAAACCGAGGAATATAAATCCCATTGGGTCTACGACCAAAAGTATACTTGTCTTGAAATCCATCATAATCACCATAAGCACCAACACCATAATGATGGTCCATCAAATTATGTCCTACTTGTTGACTGCTATTTCCAAATCCATTAGGGAAAACATCGGAAACAGAATTTAATAAAATATGTGCTGTACCTAAAGTTGATGCATTTAGAAAAACAATTTTGGCGAAATACTCTTCCGTTTTATTTGTTTCGGCATCTAAAATCCGAACTCCTTTTGCTCGCTTAGTTTCTTTATCATATAATATTTCAATAGTAATAGCATTGGGTCTGAGTGTTAAATTTCCAGTAGCAGCGGCTGCTGGAAGAGTTGCTGAATTAGAACTGAAATAACCCCCGAATGGACAACCTTGATGACATTTATTTCGAAACTGGCATGGACCTCTTGTCCCAATTTTAGCAGTATGGTTTGCAGATCTACCAATGATCATGGGCCTTCCCATTTTTGTTTTAAGATTTTCCTTCACCATTTGTTCCAGACAATTCATTTCCATTCCGGGTAAAAATTCACCGTCGGGTAAATTAAAGACACCATCTTTGTTACCACTAATCCCAGCAAATTTCTCAACATAACTATACCAGGGAGCAAGATCATTATAACGAATAGGCCAATCAGTTCCAAAACCATCCTTACCATTGGCTTCAAAATCAAGATCGCTCCAGCGATAACTTTGACGCCCCCACATTAAAGAACGTCCACCCACATGATTTCCACGTATCCAATCAAAAGGTTTTTTCTGTGTATATGGATTTTCTATATCGTTCACAAAAAACTTCTTTGAAACTTCATCGTAGGCATATACCCTACTTTGAATGGGAGATTTTTTTTTATCTTCTTGTGTAATCTCATTTCTATGAGTGAGATCCCATGGATCTTTTTCAGTTCCTTGATAGTCTTTGATATGCTCCACATTGCGACCTCTTTCAAGTAGCAATGTTTGGAGGCCATGTTCAGTAAGTTCTTTAGCAGCCCAACCTCCAGAAATTCCAGAGCCTACTACTATTGCATCGAAATGATTAGATGATGGCAAAGTAAAAAGTATTAAGTGATTAGATTATTTGCATATTCAATTTACATATAAACTGATAAATAAATTAATCATTTCTTATCAGTACTTGGATGCAATTGCTGCGTGTCTGTAGCTATTAATGGAACATGGTAACCACCAGTATCAATGATAGCTTTGGGAAAATTTGTTTTTAATGTATTATATTCTTGAAAGTCTATACCAGTTTTATTAATATACAAACTGGCAAGATTATTACTCTTCCATTGTAACAATCCCTTCAATGTTATTTTAGTATCCACCAGATTTAAATATTGTAATTGTTTCAATGCATTCAACTGTGCTAAATCCTGGTCAGCTATATTGGAATGTTCAGCACTTAGTCTTCTCAAATTAGTGAATCCAGCAATGGTTTTCCATGAACTTTCTTGTAATTGTGCGCCAGGAATTTTTAACCAGATCAGTTGATCTTTTAAGGATGTCATTTGTTTTTCTATGTCTGTATTCCATTTGATACAATTCACAAAGTTGGCACTCAACCAATTGCTCTTTTCTGAAATTTCAAAAACAGTTACAGAATTTTTTCTGAGCGACTCTAAAATTGTCTCATTAGCTTTTGCTACATCCGCATCAGGAATGTCAGCTCTTTTAGTTTCTAATACTTCTGATTTTTCTAAAGCATTCAATGCAGTTTTAATTACAGCAGTTTGAGACAACTCTTTAGATTTTTTGGTAAAGTCGGCACCAGAGGCAATCCACCACTGCAATAATAATCGCTCCTGCTCTGTGAGCTGTGGCTTACCCTTTGGTGGCATATGCTTTTCTTCAATGGGGTCCAATACGATACGTTTATACACCACGCTGCTATCAATACTTCCCGGCACCACTATTTTACCATTCTTTCCACCTTTTATAATCCATTCTTCAGTATCTAAACGTAATCCACCCTTTTGTTTGGTGGCTGCATGACAGTTATAGCATTTCTGTTGCAATATTGGCTGAATAATATCTTTATAAACAATTGCTTCCTGAGCATTCGTAATTACTTTGACTGCATTTATTGAATCTTTTTTTGATTCGGAAATTCCTTTCCATAAATATCCTTCTCCGTGTGTAAGCGTTCCACCTAAATGACCTGTGATAGTTATCAATCCAGCCAATCCAATAGAAACCCATTTCAATTGTTGTTCATTTTTATTGCGACAAAATAAATAACCCGCTGAAGAAATAAATGCTACTAATATTCCCATCCATTGATGCAAATTCAAAGTGGTTTCATCATATTCACCCGTGCCCGATAATAAGTATCCCGTGATACAAGACAAAATTGCTGTGATGGCACCTGCTAAATATGCAATAGGTATAGCTATTGATAATCCTGCAAATTTTTCTTTGCTACTTAACCAATGAAATAAAATAGCCAACAATAATATCCCTATTGGAAGGTGCACTAGTACTGGATGAAAATGTGCGATGACCTCAGTAATAAAAAGCATTCGATTCTTTATTTAAGCTTGATATCTTTTCCTCAATAATTGCATCATATGCACATTAATGGCCCACTGATCGCCTAAGGGTTGTCTGGTATAAGGCAGCGTTGGCATATAATCTGGCGGACCAAATTCTGTTAAGATCGTTAAATGTTTTGCTCCTGATTTTATTTTCAATTCCACTACTTTATCCCACCATTCGAGATGCCTATTTAATGCATCTATCCATTCAGGAGCTCTTGGATCATTTACTTGTGGCCCTTCAGGATGCCCAACTCTTGCATGAATATGATCAACCCTTGTGAGTGCTAATTGTACCGTTTCTTCCTGATCATGCAATAATGATTCATGTACATTACACCAGTGCGAAATATCAAGGGTCATTCTAAGCTGATTAAATCGTTGAATATATTTTTTGGCTACATGCGCCGCAAATAATATTCGAGAACGATGAGATTCGTGACAGATAGTATGTCCCGTTTCTTTTGCTAAATCTATTGTATATTGAACAATTTCATTGTTGATCTCTTCAGGAAAATAATCTTTTCCAGAATGACAATTAATATACAATTGACGTTGAATAGTTTGATGCGCACAAGCATGAATCATTTGCTTAAATGCTTCTACATGTTTATGTGGATCAGAGTCTCCTACTCCACATAAAAACCCAATTTCGAGTTGGTGTTTTTTTAATGCTGCAAATAATGCGTCTTGTGATGCTTTATCTCCTGGCCACCACATTTCAATTCCATCGTATCCTGCCGCTTTTGCTTTTTCACAAAAAGCATCAACTGTTCCATCAAAACCCCAATTGGTTCCCATGATTTTGATACTAAACCCAACGGGTATGGTAAACCTAGGCTTATTTGCTAAGAGGGATTCCCATGGGCTAGCTGCTATAACTGCTGATGTTCCTGCCATTGATAAAAATTTTCTTCTATTAAGACTCATAAATTCCGATTCCTTTTTGTTAATCTAAAATTTCGTTGATCACTCTGCCATGTACATCTGTTAATCGGAAGGGTCTTCCTTGAAATGGATATACTAACTTTTCGTGATCAAATCCAAGTTGGTTGAGTATAGTAGCTTGAATATCATACGGAGTAACTTTCCCACTAATAGCACTATATCCAATTTCATCTGTTTCTCCATAACTAAATCCTTTTTTAATGCCCCCCCCGGCCATCCAAATGGTAAATGCCTCAGTATGATGGTCTCTTCCTTTAAAAGGCATTTTCTTTCCATCTCTATTTTCTTGCATCGGTGTTCTACCAAATTCGCCACCCCATACTACTAATGTTTCATCCAGTAGTCCTCTTTGTTTTAAATCTAATAATAAAGCAGTTACTGGTTTATCTGTAGCCCTACATTTATTGACAAATCCAAAATCAATCGCTAAATTTTCGTCGGTGCCATGACTATCCCAACCCCAATCAAAAAGTTGTACAAAACGAACTCCTTTCTCAACTAATTTACGGGCAAGCAATGCATTATTTGCGAAGCAAGCAACTCCGGGTTTTGTTCCATACATTTCGTGAATATATGCCGGCTCATGATTAATATTCATGGTTTCGGGCACTTCTATTTGCATGCGATAGGCCATTTCGTATTGTGCAATACGAGAAACCGTTTCCGGATCTTGATACTCTTCGTAAGTCAATTTATTTGCTTCATTAATGGCATCAATAGAAGCTTTTCGTAAATCGCGATCCATTCCTGCAGGGTCTTTTAAAAACAATACAGGATCACCTTCTGTTCTACATTGCACACCTTGATAAACAGATGGCAAAAACCCGTTTCCCCAAATACTTTTACCAGCATCCGGATTTTTTCCGCCCGAAGTTAAAACCACAAAACCTGGTAAGTTATTATTCTCAGAGCCCAGGCCATAAGTTACCCAGGAACCAATAGAAGGTCTTCCCAGTCTTGCTGAACCAGTATGCATTAATAATTGTGCAGGGCCATGATTAAACTGATCTGTTTGCACAGCTTTTAAAAAACTGATCTCATCAGCAACTGTAGTTAAATGCGGTAAGTGATCAGAAATCCAGGCACCGCTTTGACCACGTTGTTGAAAGTTTGCTTGAGGCCCCATCATTTTAGGCACACCTCTTATAAATGCGAATTTTTTTCCTTCTAATAATGATTGCGGACAATCTAGTCCGTCGAGCTTCATTAAATCTGGTTTATAATCGAATAATTCTAATTGAGAAGGAGCACCGGCCATATGTATGTAAATCACGGATTTTGCTTTGCCTGCAAAATGTGGAGCATGTGCCATCAGAGGGTTTGAATGAATCGAGGAACCAGTATCTTTAGAGCCAAGCCAATTGCAACCGCCAAGTACAGAACCTAATGCCATAGCACCCATTCCTGTAACACATTCCTGAAAGAAATGCCTACGAGTAAGCTGCTGCATGGTTTGTGCATTAGCTTCTTGAATGATGCGTTGAATATTCCTACTCATGACTAATTTTTTGTGATGAATTCATCGGTATTCAATAGTGCTTCAGCAACAATAATTAATGCTGCATTTTCTGCTGTTGGTTTTTCTATTCCAGTTGTTGCTTGCAACTTATTTTTATCGTTTTTAAATTGTATCAATGCGTGATCATATAATTTCTCGAAAGCTTTTCTTTTTTCATCAGTTATAGGATGATGCATGGCTAATTCGTAACCCATTGAAATTTGTGCATTTTTTTCTTTGATTCCCATTGATTGTATACGACCTGCAAAATGTTTGGCCATTTCAATAAACACAGAATCATTTAAAGTTGTTAATGCTTGCAAAGGAGTATTGGTTCTGATTCTACGAGCAGTACAAACTTCTCTGCTAGTTGCATCGAAACTTAACATGGAAGGATATGGTGCAGATCGTTTCCAATAAGTATACAATGATCTTCGATATTGATTCCCTTCCTCACTAGTTTTCCAATACGCCCCATTCCATGGAGAGCTCCAAATTCCTTCAGGTTGAAAAGGCATTACACCTGGTCCATACATTTTCTCATTCATCAATCCACTCACCATCAATGCCTGATCTCTAATTTCTTCTGCTGATAATCTTACCCTTGGTCCTCTTGCATACCATTTATTGGTTGGATCTTTTTCTTTGGCTTCCTTGTTTAGTTTTGAATCCTGGCGGTATACTGCACTAAGCGTAATTTCTTTGATCAACTTTTTCAAGTCCCAATGGTATACATACATGAGTTTCCAGGACATATAATCCAGGAGTTCACGGTGTGTTGGTGGAATTCCCTGTGTGCCCATATCCTCTAATGTTTCTGCAATTCCTATTCCAAAAAATTGTTCCCAGATTCTATTCACAATTGTTCGGGATACCAATGGATTTTTTTTGTCTGTTAACCACATGGCCATACCCAATCTATTCTTCGGTGAATTAGCAGGTAATCCTCCTAATGATGCAGGCACATTTGGTGTAACTTCTTTTCCTTTCACCAACCAATTTCCCCTTTCAAATACATGAGTAGCACGAAACAATTCTTTCGGATTATCCATCATCACTGGTGTGGTTGTTACATAGCTCGGCTCTATTAATTCCTCAAAGTATTTATAGGAAGTATCTTTGCCAGTATACGATTTAGCAGGAAATGGATTGGTAAAATAAAACCAATCAAATTGCATCCCGGTTTCTTCTGGCAATTTTAATTTTGAATTCGAATAGGTTAAATACAAATTATATCTGCCAGCAGTTGGTGCGAAATGCATTTTTGCTTCTTTCCATCTTCCCTTTGTTTCAATCACAGATGATTTACAAAGTAAGGGGCCATCAGGATTATTCAAATGTATTTGCCATTCGCCGCCTGAACGATATGCTTCGTAACGATACATCAATTCTGTTTTATTGGATAAGTCAATATCTTTTAATCGAGCTACTGCCTTATTTCTAAACACCAGCCATTTCGTATCCATCAATGCTGCATTTTTTAATTCATCTGCGGCAATACTATTGATAGCAGGTTGTTGCATTTTTACAAATTGAACAATTTCTTTTTCTCTTGCAGGTTCATTTTCTTTTACCCAATTTTTAAGTGCAATAAATTTCAAACTGTCAGTTTCGTGAAACTCACGAATTAAGGGATAATCATCATAAGTATCTTCATCTCTTGTATTATTAAAGAATGCCACGAATTGATAATACTCTTCTTGACGGAATGGATCGTAAGGATGACTATGACATTGTACACATGCAAAACTGGTACCCATCAATCCTTCCCAGGTTGCATTTACACGATCTAATACAGCAGCAGTTCTGAACTCTTCATTATCAGTTCCACCTTCATCATTCGTCATGGTATTACGATGAAAAGCAGTAGCGATATATTGTGCATCAGTAGGATTGGGTAAAAGATCTCCAGCAATTTGTTCCGTTAAAAATTGATCATAGTGCTTATTCTCATTGAAAGCATTAATTAACCAATCGCGATAGCGCCAGATATTTCTGCTATCATCTCTCTCATAGCCTTTCGTATCAGAATAACGTGCAAGGTCCATCCACATCGCCGCCCATTTTTCACCATAATGAGGTGATGACAATAATGTATCCACTAATTTTTCATAAGCGTTTTTATCATTGTTATGCAAGAACCATTCGTTTATTTTTTCTGGTGCAGGCATCCCAATAATATCCAAACTGGCTCTTCTTAATAAAGTTGCTTTATCCGCTTCTTCTGAAGGGGTTAAACCTTCTTTTTTTATTTTTTGGTAAATGAATTGATCAATATCATTATTAATCCAGGATGGTGTTCCAAATAAATTAAAAGGTCCCCGACCATTAGAAGGAATGGTTACCTCTGCAACTGGAACATAAGCCCAATGGTCACCCCAAACCGCACCTTCTTTGATCCAGTTTTTAAGTGTAGTAATTTCTTTTTGTGACAGTGCAGGATGTTTGAACGGCATCCGCTCTTCCGGATCTTTTAGTGTGAGTCTTTTTATAAGCTCACTGCTATCTGGATTACCCGGAATGATTGCAGGCTTACCAGATTTATTTATTGCTAAAGCATCTGTTCGAAATAATAAACTAAATCCACCTTGCCTTTTTACGCCACCATGACAAGTAATGCAACTCTTATTAAATATGGGTTTGACTTCTGAAATATAATCAACCCGCTTACTCTTTAACATGCAAGCAGCAAAAAAAACAAATGAACCCAATACAAATATTGCCCAGAATGTTTTAGGTATTATTTTAAATAGCATGCAAATTCATTTATCCTTTTAAAGATAAGGAATGCAGCTTAATTCAAGTCCTCTTTCCTAATGCACTTTTTTACCTCCTAAAAAAGTAGCCAGAACTTTGGTTTGCAAAATCTCATTGTCGGCAACTTTCATCAAATCTTTATCCAGTAAAATGAAATCGGCTTTTTTACCTACTTCCAAACTACCAATTTCTTTTTCGAGAAAACTTGCTTTGGCTGCCCAGATAGTCATACCCCGAATGGTTTCTTCTTTAGTCAATGCATTCTCCATTTGAAATCCTGCCGCTGGAAAACCTTTAGCATCTTTACGTGCAACAGCTGCTAGAAAAGTTTTAAATGGAGAAATATCTTCCACTGGAAAATCAGTGCCCAAAGGAATCCATCCATTTTGATGCAATAATTTTTTGTAGGCATAACCACCTTTCAATCTCTCAGCACCCAATCTTTCTGCAGCCCAATACATATCACTTGTTGCATGTGTAGGTTGTACAGAAGGTACAATACTTGCAGAACCAAATAAATCAAAGTCGTTTTGATTGATAATCTGCGCGTGTTCAATTCTCCAGCGACGATCGTTCTTGCCTTTTAAATATTTAGTATATACGTGTAGGATTTCTCTATTGGCACTATCTCCAATGGCATGTGTACACATTTGAAATTGAGTAGCAGCCAATACTTGCGCCAATGAATCGTAATGGGATTTGTTGCGCAATAAAAATCCCGACCATCCTGCTTTATCCTGGTAAGGTTGAATCAGGCAAGCGCCTCTGCTACCAAGGGCTCCATCGGCATATACTTTAAAGCCATTGACAAAGAGTTTATCAGTTTTATAAGGACCGCGTTTTAAATATTTTTGCAAGTTAGCATCGTTATCACTTAACATCGCGAATATTCGCATCGATAATTTACCCGATTGTTGTAAAGTATCAATTGCATCCACATCATCATAATTCAAACCACAATCGGTGATAGTGGTTAAGCCTTGTTCAAAACAATTTTTCTCAGCAGCACTTAACCATTGCTGATAAGTTTCTTTGGTTGGAGCAGGAATTTGTTGATATACTTTATCATCTCCGTTGTCTATAAGAACACCGGTCAATTTCCCATCTTTTAATTCAATAGAACCTCCAACAATCGTTTGACCAGCTTTGATACCAGCCAGATCCATTGCTTTCTGATTTGCAATTGAGGCATGTCCATCGATCCTTTGTAATACAACGGGTTTATTTGGGAAAAATTCATTTAATAATGCATTAGTAGGATACGTTTTACCAGGCCATTTATTTTGGTCCCAACCGCGTCCTTGGATCCAAGGGATATCAGGATTTTTCGCTGCAAATGATTTTACCCTTTCAACTGCTTCTTCCCAAGTGGTAGTACCATATAAATCAACTTGAAAAAGCGATCTGCCATATCCCACAAAATGAGCGTGTGCATCAATAAAACCAGGATACAAGGCTTTACCTCCTGCATCTATACTTTCTGTTGCCGTATATTTTTTCAGGATCTCATCATTCTTACCGGTAGCTACAATTTTTCCATCTTTTATTGCGATGGCTTCTGCCATTGTAAAAGCAGAATCTACTGTATAAATCACTGCATGATGGATAATGGTATCTACCTTATTATTGGTACAAGAAAGAAGGGACAATAAACTTGCTAATACAAAAATTCGCCTCATAAGAAATGATTTAGGCGATAAAGTTAGGGGGTATCTTCTTAATTATTTCAAGAGTTCACAAGGCTTCAATCCGGTATGCTTTTTGAAAGCAGCAGAGAAGTGTGAAATGGAAGAATATCCTAAAAGTGCAGATACATCTGTAACGCTCAAACCCTTTTCATATAAAAGGTATTTAGCATGTTCCATTCTTTGTTGTTGATAAAAATCGAAAATGGTAGTTCCAAAAATTTCTTTGAAACCCTTTTTAACATAGCATTCGTTCATCGCCACTTTTCTACTCAATTCCTTGATAGTTATGGGATCGCCAATATGTTGTAATAAAATTTCTCTTGCTTGATAAATTCTTTCGCGCCCACTTTCGTCTGCTAAAAATTTACAGGTGAACCCTTCTTCTTTATCCTCATCCATGCATTCCAAACTATACACTAATAATTCGTGAATTTTAGCATTCACAAAAATATTTTCCAAGGATCCAGAATAACTATGATTCAATAAATCGTCGAGTACATGTCTTTTACGAATAGACACTTGAAAAACTTTCGTAAAAGCATTGGGAAATTTAAAAGCTAGTACTTCATCTTTCTGATTGCTCAATTTTACGTTGTGTACAAATTGATGCAGGAAAGTAGCTGTAAAATGAAATTTAAAAACATCCACTGTTTGATGTTTGCCAATACAATTATTGGTGGGTAACTGTTTACACTGTCCACATGTTTTGTCTTCACAATAACGGTTGCCAGTTACACAATAGCGCAATTCCAGAAAATTTTCTTCCGGACGTTTTGCATCGTAATGATATACTAACATGCCAGTGTCCTCGGCCACCCAAGAATTTTGCGCATAATAGCGATTGATCTGATATTGAAACGAACCTGGAATCTGAGAATTCTTTTCATATAATAGATCCATGCTCGGCTCAATCCCACCCTTATGCGCCAACTTTAATATATCTAATACTTGCACCATGCACCGCAAATTTAATGTATAAACATGTAATTTAAAAACCTGAACTGTCAAACTTGGGTCACAGTTTTTGTTAACACTGTTAAATTACCCCTTTTTACCCTTCACATATTATTAAAACAACCAATCTGTCAATTTTGTTCAAGTAGGTTTGAGATGTTTCAATTCAGGCAGATTTTTAACATTTTAGACATCGCTCTTGGTTTTATCCTTTTTATGCCGATTTAGGCGGTTTAAAAGTGGATAAATAGCCCTTTTTTATGCCCTATTAACCCCTAATTTTCATTACCTTTGACGCCTACTGATAAAATCATTAAACACAGGACTGATAAGCATTTATGACCCAGGAACAATTAGATAGCAACGAAGAGCAAAATAAAAATTACGGCGCCGATAGTATACAGGTTTTAGAAGGATTAGAAGCCGTTAGAAAAAGACCCGCCATGTACATTGGTGATATTGGAGTAAAAGGGTTACATCACTTGGTATATGAGGTAGTGGATAATAGTATTGATGAAGCATTGGCTGGCTACTGTAAAAACATTGAAGTTTTTATTCATGAAGACAATTCAATCAGTGTTCAGGATGATGGTCGAGGTATCCCAACTGCGATGCATACGAAAGAAAAACGTTCTGCATTAGAAGTGGTAATGACTGTATTACATGCTGGAGGTAAGTTTGATAAAAATACTTACAAAGTGTCTGGTGGATTGCATGGTGTGGGTGTGAGTTGTGTAAATGCATTGAGCAGTAAGTTGATTGTAAACGTACATCGCGAAGGAAAAATATTTGAACAGGAATACAGAATAGGAATTCCACAATACGCTGTTCGTGAAAGTGGGGTAAGTGATAAGACTGGTACCTACGTTCATTTCTGGCCCGATTATACCATCTTCCAGGAATCTGTTTATCACCGCGATATTTTAGAAGGACGTTTGAGAGAGTTAGCTTTTCTTAACCGACGTATTAATATTATCATCACCGATTTACGCGAAAGAGATGAAGCAGGTGTTGCTTACACCAAAAATTTCTACAGCGAAGGTGGTATTGTAGAGTTTGTTGAAATGCTCGACAAAAATGGTAACAGAACCCCTTTAATTCCATCACCTTTATATGTAGATGGACATGATGAAGCTTCTAATGTGGCTGTAGAAGTGGCACTTACTTATAACGACGATTTCAAAGAACATATCTTCTCTTACGTAAATAATATCAACACCATTGAGGGTGGTACACACGTTACCGGTTTCCGTCAGGCATTGACCCGCGTATTTAAAACCTATGGTGATAAACAAGGTTTATTTGAAAGAGCGAAAGTGATGATTGAAGGAGACGACTTTAGAGAAGGCTTAAGTGCTATCATTTCTGTAAAAGTTCCAGAACCACAATTTGAAGGTCAGACTAAAACAAAATTGGGTAATAGTGAAGTGAGTGGCATCGTTCAAACTACTGTTGCACGTGCATTGGAAGCATACTTAGAAGAAAATCCTCGTGAGGCAAAGAATGTAATTTCAAAAATCATACTTGCTGCTCAAGCTCGTGTTGCTGCAAAAAAAGCACGCGATATGGTTCAACGTAAAACTGTCTTGAGTGGCGGTGGCTTACCAGGTAAGTTGGCTGATTGCTCAGAGCGTGATCCTGAAAAATGCGAATTATACCTTGTGGAAGGAGATTCGGCTGGTGGTACTGCTAAACAAGGTAGAGACCGTAGTTTTCAAGCCATCCTTCCTTTACGTGGTAAGATCTTGAACGTGGAGAAAGCAATGGAGCACAAGATTTACGAGAATGAGGAAATTAGAAATATGTATACTGCTTTAGGTGTTACCGTTGGTACTCCTGACGATCCAAAAGCATTAAACATTGCAAAACTGCGATATCATAAATTGATCATCATGACGGATGCCGATGTGGATGGTTCGCATATCGCCACATTGATCCTTACTTTCATTTTCCGTTATATGAAGGAATTGGTGGAACAAGGATATGTATATATCGCACAACCTCCTCTTTATTTAGTTAAAAAAGGAAAGGACCAAGAATACGCCTATAATGAAGAACAACGTAAATTCTGGATTGAAAAACTAGGCGGAGGTAAAGATGATAGCGTAAATACACAGCGTTATAAGGGTTTGGGTGAGATGAACGCCGAACAATTGTGGGAAACTACTATGGATCCAGCTCGCAGAACACTTAAACAGGTTACTATTGATAGTGCCTTTGAAGCAGACCGAATTTTCAGTATGTTGATGGGTGACGAAGTAGCTCCACGCCGCGAATTCATTGAAACACACGCCAAATACGCTAAAATTGATGTTTAATATTAAAAAGCACAATTTGTACCTTATTTAGATAGTAAAAAGGATCAAAACCAAGTTTTGATCCTTTTTTTGGGGTCTGTTACAATGTGGATTAGTTCTAAGCCCACCTTGTATCTAAATCTTAAAAAAATGTTTAGCTTGTGCTTGATTACATATAAGATTATTCTCTAACAATTAAATTCTACGAAAATGGACGCTTCAAAAATGATCAAAGCATATTGCCTTAAAACAAAAGAAAAAAATGTGCCGATGCAAGATGCAACTATCACTAAGACTGCAAAAGGTGGATACATGGCAGGTGGCCATGATGGAAAAGGAAATAAAATGGCAGCAATTATGAGCGAAGCAAAAGCTTTACAAGCAATTGCTGATGGTGTAGCTAAGAAAGGATTCTAGTTATAAAGAAAATTAAAAAATAAAAAGCCTTGTAGTAATACGAGGCTTTTTACTTTTGACTTTTTACTTTCTCATGCATCCTCTCCAAGAACTGATGCATACTTAGCATGTCCTTCACATCTTCGACCACGAGTAAGAACATTTTGCCCGCTTGTTTCAATCTGGCTTTATTGGTACCTTTTTGTAAATAGTCAAGTACATTCTTAAAAAGTTCGGATTCGAAATAAGGCGAGTCTGGGCGATTAATAAAATAGCACCTAAGGGTATTATCTTTTAAAGTCATTTTTTCAAAACCAATACCAACAGCTAGCCATCTACATCTTACAGTAGTAAAAAGGTCGTCGACCTGAGGAACGATTGGACCAAATCGATCAACCATTTCAGTATGGAATAATTGAAGCTCTGTTTCATTTTCGCAGCTATCTAGTCTGGTATATAAACTCAACCTTTCTGTGATACTTTCAACATAACTATCCGGAATCAAAATCTCTAGATCAGAATCAATTGTACAATCGATTACAAAATCATCTTGTTTACTAATTTCATCTTTAAACAATTCTTTGAACTCTGTACGTTTCAGTTCTCGAATGGCTTCTTCTAAAATTTTCTGATACATTTCAAAGCCAATCTCAGCCATAAAACCACTTTGCTCACCACCCAACATATTACCGGCACCTCGAATATCTAAATCGCGCATGGCTATTTGAAAACCACTTCCTAAATCACTAAACTGCTCTAATGTTTGCAAACGCTTTCTACTATCGGTAGGTAAACTACTCATGGGAGGGCCTAATAAATAACAGAATGCTTTTTTATTACTTCTTCCTACTCTTCCTCGTAATTGATGTAAATCGCTTAATCCAAAATGGTGTGCATTATTAATGATAATTGTATTTACATTCGGAATGTCTACACCACTTTCTACAATATTGGTACAAACCAATACATCATATTTGCGATCAATGAAATCCAATATTCGTTCTTCTAGTTCGTGCCCCTCTAATTGCCCGTGAGCAAAGCCAATACTTAAATCTGGACACAATCCTTGAATCATTGCACACATTTCTGCAAGACCATTCACTCGATTATGAATAAAGAAAACCTGTCCACCTCTTTCAGTTTCATAATAAATGGAATCACGAATAATATCCTGATTAAATACTTGCACTTCTGTTTGAATAGGCTGTCTATTGGGAGGTGGCGTATTCATTATACTTAAATCTCTTGCACCCATCAAACTAAATTGAAGCGTACGTGGAATTGGAGTAGCAGTAAGTGTTAAGCAGTCTACATTAGTTTTCAGTGTTTTCAATTTCTCTTTATGTCCCACTCCAAATTTCTGCTCTTCATCAATTACCATGATACCTAGGTTTTTAAATTTCACTTCCTTACCTAATAAACCATGGGTACCAATAATGATATCAATTTTCCCTTCTTCTAATCGTTGAAGAGTTTCTTTCTTTTCTTTTGCCGACTTAAATCGGTTAATATAATCTACAGTAACTGGAAAATCTTTTAGTCGATCCTTAAATGTTTTATAGTGTTGAAATGCAAGTATAGTAGTAGGTACCAAAACAGCGGCTTGTTTACCATCCACACAACTTTTAAAAGCAGCACGTATGGCTACTTCTGTTTTACCAAAACCCACATCGCCACAAACCAACCGATCCATTGGCGAGGGGCTCTCCATATCTTTTTTCACATCAGCGGTTGCCTTGCTCTGATCCGGTGTATCTTCATAAATAAAGGAAGCTTCCAATTCAGTTTGCATATAAGTATCTGGAGCATGCGCAAAGCCTTGTTGTGCTTTTCTTTGTGCGTATAATTTAATCAGATCGAATGCAATTTCTTTAACCTTTGTCTTGGTTTTTTCTTTTAGCTTATTCCAAACATCGGAACCCAATTTATTGATCTTTGGAACGGTTCCTTCCTTACCAGTATATTTAGAAATTTTATGTAGCGAATTGATGTTCACATAAAGAATATCACTATCCTTATAAATTATTCTTACTGCCTCCTGGACTTTCCCGTTGATCTCAATCTTCTGCAATCCACTATAGGTACCAACTCCATGATCCATATGCGTTACATAGTCGCCAGGTTGCAAGTCACGCAGGGCTTTTAGCGTTAAGGCCTTATTTTTATTATAGGCTTGCTTGACTTTATATTTATGATAACGTTGAAATATTTGGTGATCGGTATAACAAACCACTTTCAGATCCTCATCAATAAAACCTTCATGAATACTTGTAGCTAACGGTACAAACTGAATGTCAGTTTGTAAATCAGTAAAGATGCTACTTAATCGTTCTAATTGGCGCGCTTGTTCTGCAAAAATATAAATATCATAACCAGTGGTCTCAAGTGATTTCAAATCTTTTATTAATAGATCAAATTGTCTATTAAATGAAGGTTGTACTCTGGTATCAAATTCTATTTCAAAACTCGACAAATGCGCCCTATATCCAAACTCAACTATATCTCTACTGTTTAATAATTCTTTAATGGTATTTGCAGAAACAAAATCTTCTTTAGTTACCGTTTTCACAACACGCGAATCATCTTCATCATCTGAATTATTCATGCGATACCCATCTTCTACCAACCCCATAAAGCCATCTAGTTCTTCTTCCTGCTGTTCAATTTTCCCGCTAATAACGTCCCAATCTTTCAACCAAACCACAGTATTTTCTGGAAGAAATTCAAGTAAAGAAACTTTCTCACCAGTCTCAAATTGAGTTTCTACATTGGGTATAATATTTACCTGTAATAACTTCCTTTCGCTCAGCTGTGTTTCTGGATCAAAAATTCGAATACTATCTACATCATTTCCGAATAGTTCTACCCTATATGGTTTTTCATTTCCATAAGAATAGATATCTAAGATGCCTCCACGAAGGGCAAACTGACCGGGTTCATACACAAAATCAGTTCTTTGAAATCCGTACATCACAAACAATTCCATCAGATTATTTAACTGAATGGTTTCATTCACTTTAATTTGGATGATATTACCTGTTAATGTTTTAGGAAGTACCACTTTTTCGAAAAGTGCCTCAGGATAAGTAACAATAATTTTTTTATTTCCACCTCCAGACAGCTTGGTTAATGCTTCTGTTCTCAACATCACATGTGAACTGTTGAGAAGACGAAAGTTTTTTCTATTTTTAAAAGAAGAAGGAAAATAAAAAAGGTCCAAAGCATTCGTTAGATTCTCAAGTGTATTCTGAAAATAAGCAGCTTCTTCCGCATCATTTAGAACAACCAAATGATTTAGTTGCGTACAAGCTTCATTCATAAATACACTACTCACGATAAACTCGGCACTACTCCCCTGTAAATTTTTTAGAAAAATCTTTTGAATATCGCTTTGTTGGATACGGTTGGCAATAGATAGCCTGTCCGCCAATTGAAAAAGGCGGGGTGATTTCTGATACTTTTCTAACAATACACCAATATTCATAACGTCAATCATCCCTCACAGGATTAACACCTGAAACTTCGAAAGGATGGCAAATATAGGACGAATCAATAAGTTGCCCCTTTATTCATTGTAAGTTTCACCTCTGTATATTGATTTGGAAGCACTTCAAACAAGGCAATATTATTGAATTGATCAAATAAATTCGCGTAATATTTTTTTCCCACCCTGATAAAAAGGGAATATTTCCCCGCAGGCAAATCCACCGAAAACCTTCCAGTAGAATCGGAATCTACCGATAATAGCTGTTTTGTAGCAATTTTTTCATAAACGTTTGAAATATTATTAGGGATTGTTTCGTTTATCGACGTGGGTTCATAAACTAAAATTGTACAGACAACACCCTTGGAAATTTTCTGCCGAATTCCTTTCATTGGCATACGATTTCCTTGGTTTTCAATAACATAACCCTTTATTCCCTGACTAGCTGAAGTAATACTCAG
>CAIJZG010000192.1 GCA_903825065.1 uncultured Bacteroidota bacterium | reverse complement strand
TAGTTGTAAATAATTGATATTTATGATCCCCACACTTTCTAAAATAAGGATATACCCTATAAAGTCACTCGACCCGGTAGAATTAACTTCTGTAAAAATAGGAATACGATCCTTATCTGGGGATAGAAGATACGCCATGCTTAATCAGTATGGCAGTTACATTAATGGGAAAGCCACCGGATTGGTAAGTCAGTTACAGACAACATTTGATAAAACTTTGGAGCATGTTACTTTTAAGAAGAGGGGAACTGATGATAAAGCAATATTTAATTTCAATAGTGAAACAGCTCAAATTGAATCATGGCTATCCAATTTTTTTAGTACAAAAGTAAGCTTGATAAAAAATGAAGAAGGCAGACTAATGGATATCCCGGATGAAAGTGCTGCAACAGTAATTGCTTATGAAACATTGCAACATCTGGCAGCTACTTTAACTGATTCAATTGATACACTGAGATTAAGATTTCGAGCAAATTTAGAATTTTCGAATGCCCCACCTTATTGGGAAGAACGTCTGGCAAATTATGACTCTGAAAAAGGGATATCTTTTCGAGTAGGTGATGTTAATATGATTGGAATTAGTTTACGTGCGCGATGCAATGTACCACCTCGAAATCCGTTTACTGGTGAAACAGACAAAACTTTTATTAAAAGAATGATTGAATCAAGGGAGCGTAATATCCCTGCCTGGAGTCATATCGAAAAACTGGGATCACCTTACCATCTCTCTGTTGACGCATTTATACCCGATAGCGAAATGGGTAAAGAAATACAAATCGGCGATCCAATACAAATAATCTAAAGACTAAGAGATTTGTAAACAATTCCACAAAGCCTTAATCAGTATTTATTTTAAAATTTCCAGAACTTTCAAATTTAATATTGGTAATATATCATGAGTGAACCATTCGTTTTTCCGTTTCCAAATATTGTTTCTGGGTGAAGGATGGGGTAATGGTAAATAAGTTGGCAAATAATTTTTGTAATTTCTTACAGTTTCAGTTAGATTTTCTTTTACAAGTTTACCTAAATAATAATCTTGTGCATATTTACCGATTAAAAGGGTAAGCTGGATATCGGGCATTTTTGCAATTACTTTTTCATGCCAGGCTTCAGCACATTCTTTTCTTGGTGGAAGATCTCCCGATTTTCCTGTGCCAGGGTAACACATTCCCATTGGCATAATTGCAAATAAAGAAGTATTATAAAATTGATTGGAAGTAACATTTAACCATAACCTTAATTCTTTCCCACTTGCATCGTCCCAAGGAATTCCACTATTCTGAACCTTTTGCCCAGGGGCTTGACCTATAATTAGAATTTTTGATTTGGTACTTGCTCTAATAATTGGATTAGGTGTATAAGGCAATTACTCTTTACAGATTGCGCAAGCTTTTATTTCATTTAATAGGTCTTTCATCTTTCAGTAATATAAAATCGATTTTATTTGATGGAAGACTTACTAAAATAAAGATTTCGAACTCTTCCAGTAGTAAGGTAAAAGCCTTCAACAATATTTTTTTTATTTCTGATGAATCGTAATACAAAACCATCAGTGAAAATATCTTTAGTGAATGGCGAAACTTCTATTTCATCGTACCGGGGTATTTTTATTTTCAAGACACTGTCCTTTGCCGTGATATTATATTTAACTTCTAACTCCGAACTGTAAAATTCTCCCTGATATTCCTGAAGTTCAAATGTGGAAAGGTTAACTTTATTAATCTTTTTGTATGCTTGATTTTTTGAGCCCTTCGATTTAACTTCAAGTTTTGTTGTTGCTGCATCCCCAATGAAAGTATAAGTAGTTGATCTGTTATTAAATATTGAATTGTTCAATGGAACTAATTCAGTTGAACCCACTAATAATTTTTCATTTTTAAAATCAAACTTCATAGTTGACTGAGTATTCATATCGAAATAATCTCCAGCCCATCCTTTTAGAATATTGCTATCTATTTTAATAACAGGATTTGGTATGCTTTTATCTTTAAGAAAAACATCTGCAACTTTGTTAGAGAGTGATGAAGTATTGATATTAGCCAAATTTGCAAATACAATCACAGAAAAGTGTTCATCTGGGAACCTGATCAAATTGCTTCTGTATCCTGCATCTGCACCGCCATGTCCTTCGGTTTTATATCCTTTGTAAGATCCAATTACTAATCCAGATGCATAGTTCTGAGAAGTCTTATCGTTTAATTCGCCAGTAAATAACATAGCTTTAATAAATTCGTCGCCCCCGATCTTTTTTGTATAAAAGTTTTCGTCCCATTTTGCCAAGTCTTCAACAGTTGTAAACAAACTGGTTGCTCCATAGTTATCAAAAACGGGAATACTTATTTTCCATTTCCCATTTTCATCTTTGTAATATGCTGAAGTTCGATTAGGCGTAATTTCAGAGTGATCACTATGGAAATGCGTACTCATCATTCCTAATGGTTTAAAGAAAACAGAGTCGGCATAATCTCTTAAAGAAACTCCGGTAATCTTTTTAACTGCAATGCCCGCAAGCGTAAAACCAGAGTTACAATATAGATATTCATCACCTGGCAAAAAATTTAAAGCTTTTTGGTGAGCTAACATATCTAGTATATCTTTTTCTGTAATTAAATCTCCTTCACGCCATCCCGCAAGTCCTTGTAAATCCCACTGGTCTCTAATTCCACTTGTGTGATGTATTAAGTTGTTAAAAGTAATGGGATGGCCAAAATCGGGAACTTCTGGAATATATTTTCTAATATCATCATTCAAGGAGAGCTTACCTTCTAATGATAATCTTATAATTGCTGCTGCCGTAAATTGTTTAGAGATAGATGCAATATGAAAAATAGAAGTGGGATTGATTGCAATATTATATTCCAAATTTGACATGCCATAGGCTCTTTCATAAATGATCTTACCATCCTTCAATATAGCTAAAGCACATCCCGGCGAATTTGTTTTATCATATTCAGCAAAAATAGAATCTACTTTTTTCGACAATGAGTCTGCCAATTGTGCCGAGCCAATTTGGTATAAAAAAGTAAAGAAAATAATGCAAAGTAATTTTTGCTTCATAGCTTTGAATTTTTGTATAAGTTTTTATTTATTTGAGGCAGCATCAATAATTAATACCCAATCATTACCAAGACCTAGTGTTGGTGTTTCAAATTCCATGGATCCCTTATTTTCAAGTGTTCCAATTTTTTTAACTTTTGCATCTTTAGGGTTAAACCACCAAGCATTTATTTGTTTTTGAAAGAAGGACGTTGCAATCGTTATTGATTTGCCAACAGGTATATAAATCATTGCATAACTATTATCTGCCGAACGAAAGGCTTCTATGTGTTCTGCTTTATCAGCTTGCCCTTTTAAAACAATGGAGTTATCAGGAACGCGGTTTAACATCGGTCTAGATTCAATCAGCTTTCTTAAATATCCAACCTGAGTTGCACCGGGCCTGTCCATTGCATTGATCCAGCCTCTGTCTGGATAATTGATTGCTTCTTCTTTTGCATTCATAAATTGCCAGACTGCATGATTACCATAAGTAACACCACATGCTCCTGCAAAAACAGAACGATAACATTGCTTTCGAACATCATAATCCCGATAATATCCATTATCAACATTCCATTTTGGCCATGGATTTACAGGATGGTCTTCATAATTAGGTTCTGCATCTAGTGTAGGCTTTGTTGGGGTATAATTAAAATCTCTTTTAGTAAGTTCCCAACAAGCCACATCGTGACCGCCGCCATGACCAGATTGAAACATATTAATATCAAGCCAGTTTTCATTATGAATCCATTGTGATGTGGAATTGCTGCCTCCAGATGGGTGATAAGTAATAATACATTGATGATTTGTTCCTTCAATGATTCCCTTTGCCATTGCTCTCCAAATTGGCTTCCAGTTATCGCTTTCTAAAACAGCCGGTCTGTCGCCCCCTAAAATCCAAATAATATTAGGTTCATTTTTATACCGATTCCCAATCCATTTACCGTAGCTATAAGCATTTAAGCTATCGAATATAACGGGTCCGTCTCCCCACAATTTTGTTACCTTATCACCCCAAGTAGGCAACAGTCCCACAAATAAATTCCGTTGTCTAGCCATGTGAATGGTACTATCTATTACTTTGAAATATTTTTCATTTGGCTTTTTGGGATCAAGATTTTTTAAAGGCAGTTCGCCATATTGATTTGGTTTTCTAAGTCCATCAAACTCTGCAAGAGCAACTGCTTGAATTACCGTAAACCCTTTTGCAGAACGATTGTCCAAGTATTGTTTTATTTCATGTAAGTTAAGCCGATGAAATAATTCCCATCCAGTGTCACCCAACCAAAAGAATGGAGTACCGTCTTGAAATTGCAGATAATGTCCGTCTTTAGTTGCTTGCAACCGACCATGATTAAATAAGGATTGAGCTGATAGGTTACCAATTAAACAAATTAGCAAACTAAAATAAATAGACAGTTTTTTCATTTCTATAAATATTTGTATCTCTACCCGCTATAAACTTTTTATTTAAAAAGGAAAATCTAAATCAAAAATAAATTTCTCTGGCTTTGGTAAAGGTTTACGAGGTATCATTTCGTTGCGCATAGCAGTGTTGTATACAAATGCAGCAACTACAACAGCTGCTTGTTGCAGGTCGGGAATTGATAGATGATCATAAGTATCCATATTGCTATGATGTGTGCGTGTTTCATACTCCAGAGGATCTTGAATAAACTGAAAGCCTGGAATACCCACAGCATCAAAGCTTAAGTGATCTGTAGAACCTGTATTGCTCATTGTAACACCACCCGCTGCACCCATATCTGCAAATGGTGCCAACCAACTTTTAAATAAGTCACGAACAGCAGGGTTTGACTGTGCATAAATTCCGCGTATTTTGCCGCTTCCATTATCCAAGTTATAATAAGCAGAAATATTGGCCTGCTCAGCTGATAACTGCATATTTTGGGGATCTCCAAAATGTTTTTTCACATATCCGAAACTTCCAAATAAACCTTGCTCTTCTCCTCCCCATAAAGCAATACGAATAGTTCGACGAGGCTGAATATCTAATGCTTTAATGATGCGTAATGCTTCCAGCATCACGGTACAACCTGCTGCGTTATCAGTTGCACCTGTACCACCTGCCCAACTATCCAAATGTCCTCCAAGCATTACAATCTGACTTTTCAGTTGTGGATCTGTACCGGGTATTTCAGCAACAAAATTGTATCCGGTTAAGTCATTATCATAAAAAGTATTCTGTACATTCATTTCCAACTCTACTTTTTTATGATCATTGATAAGTCTGAATAATTTTAAATAATCTTCTCTGCTTGTTTTGATTTCAGGAAGTGTTGCCTCAAAACGTTTGTCGTATCCTGCACCTCCATCTACAAAAACGGTTCCGTCTCTCGAATTACGATCGCTTCTTACTAAACCAATAACCCCTTTTTTACTTAAATATAATTTTGTATAGTAATCTCTTTTCGCATCTGGTAAAAACTGATTCAGTTGATCTGGCGTAAGCATATAATCATCTTGCAAGTTGTCTAAACTACTGTCACCATAACGAGTAGCGGATGCGTTAAATGCATCAGGTATGAATTCGGATGTTGGTTTTATCATCACAATTTTGCCTTTAATTGCATCGCCAAGTTTATCGATGTTTGCAGTATCCAGGTGGTCGAGCATTACTAGTTCGGCTCTAACATTTTTGCGAGTACTTTTACTCCAGGGTATAGGATATGCAATGATGTTTTCGTAGTAAGGAGCTTTTAATGCTAGTGTACCTATTTCATTACTCCAGCCTTTACCAAATTCTCCCCAGGCTTCTGGACTTGCATTTTCAATTCCCCAGCTTTTGCATAGTTCTGTAACAATGTCTAATGCACGTTTATAGCCTGGCGAGTTGGTAAGCCTTGGTCCCGAAACATCGGTGATATCGTGTGCAATCTTCGCAATTTGTGAATTGTTCTTTTCTTCATCTTTTATTTTTTGCATCATTTGCATATTCACCATTTCCTGAGCGTAGGAAATACCAATAAAAAAAAGGAATAGAGTAGCGGTGGTAAAAATTTTTTTCATAATGTATTTTTTCTATTTTTAGAACTGGTTATTTTATTGCTGAAAATTGAATATTCCCAATTCGATATGACTTCCAATCATTAAAATCAAAATGCCACCATTCATAATCATAGACGCTAAATCCATTAGCTTCCATTTTGCTTCTTAACAAATCTCTCATCTTACGTTGTTCAACTGTACCACCTGTATAGTTGGGATAAGATCGGTCACTCATTTCATCATAGATTCCTGTCATTTGTACCTCTTTTCCGGTTGCGATCTCATACAGACTTAAATCAATAGCACATCCTCTGTTATGCTTGGAGCCCTCTTTCGGGTCTGCAACAAATCTTTTATTTTCTTTGGGAGTTAAATCCCAAAATAATTTAGTAACACTCCATGGGCGGTAGCCATCAAAAATGAGAAGTCCATAACCAAGCGGTATTAATTCTTTATTTACTTTAACTAAAGCTTCAGCTGCAGGCCTTTGCAGAAAGGCTCTTGCTTCATCATAAACAGGTCTGCCTTCCAAATTGTTACTCGTTGCATATCTTATATCTAAGTGGAAGGAAGTATCCAGTTTTGCTAACTCCACTAAATCTGATACTTTGAAAATTCCGGTTTCATGAGGTGGTTTAGTTCCGCAGCTATTAAAGATAATAACACAAATCACAGCAATTATCCAATATGATTTCAATTCGTTTTTGTATGGAATTAAATTCTTTTTCATCTTTCGAATAATATTAGTTTGTTATTGATTGCACCACTAAATGCATGAAGTCGCCCATTTTATTATCATCAATCCATCTTGCTACCACAACCAAATCATGTTCATTATCAATCACAATATAATTACCACCAGCTCCAGCAGCATAATATATTTCAGATGACACATCTTTCCACTTTTTACTAGCATTCGTCCACCATAAATAACCATAATCTTTATTTGTTGTGGAGGATTGATGTACAGCTTTGACCCAATTCTCTGATAGTAGTTGCTGAGTTTTCCATTTGCCATTTCTCAAGAAAAGCAATCCAAATCTTGCCTGGTCTTTCGCACTAATAAAAAGACCGCCACCATGGTGCCCACCACCACTAACTGATTGCATCATTATGCCATCCATATTTACAAATGAGTTTTCGTATCCAAACCAACGCCAAGTTGTTGAAGCACCAATTGGGTCCATAATTTTTTCTTTAAGTACTATTGGCAAAGGCCTGCGCCAAACTTGCAATAATGAGTATGCAAGAAGATTTACTCTTACATCATTGTATTTAAAAAAAGTACCAGGTTCGTTCAATTTCCTATTTTTCCAATCATCAATATTCCCTTCTTTGGGTGGACGATCTGCCCAATCGTGCTGATCAAATAGTGTTCCACTCCAATCAGATGATTGTGTCAATAAATTATCCCAAGTAATTTTTGAATTATGTGATCCAGCATAAGTATCATCCCAAACATATTTGTTTACTTTATCAGCAACATTTTTAATGAGCCCTTTATCAATTGCTAGCCCTGTAGTTGTAGAAAGAAAACTTTTTGTAACACTAAATGTCATATCTACTCGGTTTATATCGCCCCATTGTGCAACTAGGTAACCATTTTTTAAGATCACACCTGCAGGGCCTCCTCTTTCTTTTGTAGGACCTACAATTTTAAAGTCGGGCTCATTAATGTAAGACTTAAGAATTGCTATACGTAAATCTCTATCATATTTGTTTTCATTTAATTGAGCAAATTTCACAGCACTATCCAGTAATGTTTTATTCATCTTCATTTCCGCAGGTGACTTTATCTGCCAAGCCGTATCAGGGAAATAGTCAGTTTGAGCATATCCGACAATTAATAAGAAACTCACAAAAGCTGCTAAAATGATTTTTTTCATGATTACTTTTTAAATTAAAGGGGGTCTTAGGATATTTACACATTCAGCCCTTGGCTTTCAACTATTATGCAAAATATATATAATAATCAACGATTAATAAACGGCTTTTCAAAAAACTCGGTCACTTTTTTATTGAATTCATTGGTGTATTCCAGTAGCGTTCCATGACCAGAATTTGGTAATATCCATAAATTAGCTTTAGGAATATTTTCATAAATTTTTAAAGTGTGTTCTAGCACAATAAGATCATGATCACCACTTATGATTAAAGAAGGGCAATCAATCTTGTGTAATGCATTTAATGGAATATTTGGTTCGAGCCAGTCGAGCATGAATATCTTCCAATCATTTTTTTCTTTTGAGTTAGCAAATGTTTTTGAATGAAAGGAATCATACCGCTTTTTTTCATCTTTCCATAATGATGGAATAAGCGCTGTTGAATCTGGCCAAAGGTTAGCGCCTGTAGAAGCAAGTTTTATTACTTTTTCAGGATGTCGCATAGCAAGAACTAAAGCAACTATTCCACCATCACTCCATCCAATTACGTAAGCTGAATCTAAATGCATTTGTTCCATTAGTGCAGCATTATCGTCTGCCATCATTTCAAATGTTAGTGAATCTCTATTGTCTACCGATTTGCCATGAGCACGACTATCTATTGCTATTACTTTGTACTTCTGAGAAAAGAAGGGGATGATCTTTGCCATTGATGAAATGTTTCCTCCATTTCCGTGTATGAGTAATAAAGGCTTCCCATTTCCATATTGCTCTGTATAAATATTTATCCCACGGACGGTAAAATATTTACCAGCAGATTTGTTATTGCCATAGTTGATTTTAGACTGACAAAACGTTGAATTTGTAGCTAATAATAGAAATAAGTAAATGATTTTTTGCATAATTCTAACTTTATAAGTTGGCAGAAATTGGGGTGCCTTCACTTAAAGTTATTCTAGAAATTCAATAATTCATATTATTTGGTAAGCTAAATTTTGAACAAGCAATCGGAATTCGAAGATTGCCTAAAACAAGTCACTTTATATTATGTGCGTATACTTTTAGCATTCTGCCTGTTTACATTTTTCATTTTCGAATTCCGTTTCAAGAGTAGTATGATGAATGTTCAGATGCTCTAATTGGTGTTTAAGCTGGTCTTTAAGATTTGCTATTTCTATATTTGTAAGAGATTCTGAAACTACCAAATGCGCTGTCATAGCATTTTGAGTGGTACTTATTGCCCAAATATGTAAATGGTGAGACTCATTTACACCATTAGTTTTCAATATTGTTTCTTTCACTTTTTGAATATTCACATTGTCGGGAACACCATCCAGCGAAAGTCTTAAACTGTCTTTGAGTAAAGTCCAGGTGCTTGCGATGATAACCAAACAAATGATGATACTTAACAATGGATCTATCCAATACAAATGTGTATGGTAAATTATTATTCCCCCGATTACTAAACCCAAAGAAACTAAAGCGTCGGAGGCTAAATGTAAAAAAGCGGATTTGACGTTAATATCCTTGTCCTTGTCATTAAAAAACATAAATGCTGAAATGCCATTTATGAAAATTCCAATAATAGCAACAATGGCTATGATTTTTCCAGGGATAGGTTCTGGATATCTAAATCTAAACATAGCTTCAAAACCTATTGCTCCAATTGAAATTAATAAGATAACAGCGTTCAATAAAGAAATTAAAATAGATGCTTTTCTACGTCCATAAGTAAATTTATCAGTAGGTTTTGAAGAAGAGAGTTTAAAAGCTACCATTGCCAATGTTAAGCCAGCAACATCTAGAAAGTTATGACCTGCATCAGAAAGAAGTGATAATGAATTTATTTTTAAACCAATTGCAATTTGGATGATCACATAACCTAGGTTCAAAACAATGCCTATAATAAATGCTTTGTTTAAATTAGTGATAACTGGTACATGACTGTGGCTATGTCCTGCATGATGATGATCGTTATGATCGTGTGCCATTTTCTTTATCCCTTTTAATCAATAATTACAAAAATGTGTAGACTTTAATAGTCGCGGGAAAGATAACAAAAGGCATTTACTTTCATCTGAAGATCTCGAAGAATGTTTGCAGTGCTGTTGCAAATGATAGGTTAGTAGTTACTGCTTTTTAAAAATTGATTTTAATTCTTTTATTTTATCCAAGGGAGGGTTTATCCATTGGATCTTTTGACTTCCCATTATAATTGTTGTATCAAAAGGTTCCGTCGTTTTTTTATATTCAGTTTCAAATTCTTTACCCCAGTAATTGAATGCATCATGTATAATTTCGGAATAACTGAGTTCAATGATGTTTTGATGGGAATCATTAGTTGGTTCTGCTA
>CAIJZG010000191.1 GCA_903825065.1 uncultured Bacteroidota bacterium | reverse complement strand
GTAAAAGACAATAAGATGGCCGTAGCCTTACATGATCTGAATGAAACAGATGCTGGAAATGAAGAATAATTAACTTTTTAAGTATCAAAGAATGCTTTTTAAAGTATACTAGGGTTCTATATTTGCTAAAGGAAACATAAATTTAAAAGGGAATATGAAAATTATAGGTTCAAATGTTTTATTAGTAATGATTTGCCTGCTGATTTCAATTGGCTTTTATTCTTGCGCTAATATCATACCTCCAGGTGGAGGACCAAGAGACACTTTAGCACCACGTTTAGTAACAGCTTTCCCAAAAGATTCTGCGTTAAATGTAACAAGCCAAAATATTATTTTATCCTTTGACGAATATATCCAACTTCAAAATACAAACGAGAACCTAATCATTTCTCCTAATCCAAAAAATATGCCGCTTGTTGATTATAAGCTGCATAATGTTACTATAAAATTGAAGGATTCATTAGAAAAAAACACTACCTACTCTTTTAATTTTGGCAAAGCTATAAAAGATGTGAACGAGGGAAATGTTGCGAAAGAATTGACTTATGTTTTTTCAACTGGTAAAACCATCGACTCTTATGAATATAATGGTTCAGTTTTTTTAGCTGAGACTGGCAAGCCAGATAGTACTTTAATAGTTGTTTTACACAATAATTTAACTGATAGTTCCATTCAAAAAAACAAACCAAGGTATTATGCTAAAATTACCGGCAAAGGGAATTTTAGTTTTAAGTTTTTACCTGAAGGAAAATTTTCAGTGTATGTAGTGCCCAATGATTTTACAAAAAGATATGATGATAGCACCAAGATATTTGCTTTTCTCAATGAGCCAATCCTAATTAATGGAAATGCACGGACAGATACCTTATATGCATTTCAGGAATTTAAGAAAAAAGAGCCCAAAGCCACTTCATCTTCAAATAATACGAATAACAATAAACCAAAAGCTGCTCCAGAAGATAAAAGATTAAAATATTCAGCTAACCTTGAATCTGGCGGACAACAAGATTTATTATCCCCTCTGGAATTAGAATTTGCAAGACCACTAAAATCATGGGACAGTTCTAAGATAGTTTTATTGGACACTTTATATAAACCAATCATTGGATATAAATTATCTATAGATACCAGCAATAAAAAAATCAGCTTACTATACCCCTGGAAAGAAAAACAGGAATTCAGATTGATAGTTTCTAAAGACGCAGTAATAGATACCATGGGAATAAAACTTACTAAATCAGATACTGCAAAAATTTTTACGAAAAGAGATGCCGAATATGGTAGTTGCAGATTGCGATTTACAAATGTTGATCTATCCATACATCCAGTATTACAACTCTTAGTGGATGGAAAAATATTTGAATCTATTCCAATTACCAGTAAGGAATTAATTAGAAAAAGATTTAAACCAGGGGAATATGAATGCCATATTTTATTCGATTCCAACCAGAACGGCAAATGGGATCCAGGTTCTTTTCGCGATAAAAAACAACCCGAAAAAGTAAAAGCATTAACCAAAAAATTAGTCGTTCGTCCAGATCGGGACACAGATCAAAGCTTTATATTTTAATTGTATAACTTTACCGAATGCAACTGCCTTCAGCACTACTAGAAAACGCTGTGTTACAATTTTCAAAACTACCTGGTATTGGAAAGAAAACCGCATTGCGTTTGGTTTTGCATCTTCTGAAACAAGACGTTAATGAGGTACAATTTTTTGGTGAAACTATTGCCAAAATGAGGCGGGATATACAATTCTGCCAACGTTGTTTTAATGTTAGTGATGGTGATATCTGCTCTATCTGTTCCAACACCATGCGTAACCAGAAAATGATTTGTGTAGTCGAAAATATTCGTGATGTGATCGCTATTGAAAGTACCCAGCAATTTAATGGAACTTATCATGTACTAGATGGAATCATATCACCTCTAGACGGCGTTGGGCCTGATCAATTAAATATTGAGCCACTTATTCAAAGAATACAAAACGAACATATTGAAGAGCTCGTTTTTGCTTTGAGTCCGAATATTCAAGGCGACACTACCATTTACTATATCCAAAAAAAGATCTCACAGTTTACCTGTAATGTAACAACTATTGCAAGGGGTATTGCATTTGGAGGGGAATTGGAATATGCAGATGAAATGACTTTAGCAAGAAGTATTGCCAACAGATTGCCTGTTCAACAATATGTAAAGTAAATTCTAAAAATAGTTGGATGAAACCATTCATTTCATTGTTCTTATTGTTGACTTTAATTTTCAAAGCGGATGCGCAGAAAATGTATAGTTCCAATGCAGGACAGGTGAAATTAAAGGTCAATTCAAAAGTTGAAAATATTATAGCCCAAAATGATCAAGCAGAAAGTCGTTGGTTAGAGAGTAATGGTCAACTATTTTTTAGTGTATTGATTAATAATTTTAAGTTCGAGAATTCTATCTTAGAAACTGAATTGAAGAACCTATTTACTGAAATGGGAAAGTTCCCCAAAGCCACATTCAAAGGGTTCATTGAAGACATTCAACATATTGACTTATCAAACTCTGGTGGCAATGAATTCTACGCAGATGGCGTATTAACCATTCACGGTATAACACAGAATATATCAATAACAGGCAACTTAACAGTATTGAGCTCCGGAAAAATAATGTTGAATAGTGATTTAAAAATCAGGTGGGCCGACTTTAATATTAATACCAAAAAGATGTCTTCGAAATTAGCGCCTGAATCTTTGATAAGTATTTATTGTTTATATGAATAGCTACTTAAATCGAACTCGTTTTTTGAAATACGAAAAAAATACTGTTACGAGATACAGAAAACTATCGCATTGATATAGTCAATGTCACTTTCAAACTGGTGTTCTTTACACGATATTCTTGGAAAATCAAGCTCAGCCTGCTATTTTTGCAGAATTACAGGCGGATTTGTTTATTGTTCGGCCTGTAAATCCCTCAAAGGGTATTCCCCTTTCGGGGTGTAATCGAACTAATAAACGTCTTGAAGAGCCTTCTCATCGCTCCCAGCGTTCATTAGTTCAGATACATTAACCTTCTTGGTATTGATACCAGGATACAAATGAATTGTATGAATATTAGAGAAGCATTGGCAAATAGAATATTGGTGATAGATGGAGCCATGGGTACCATGATACAACGCCACAAATTATCTGAAGCTGATTACAGAGGTGAACGTTTCAAAAACTGGCACAAGGATGTGAAGGGTAATAATGATTTGTTATGTATTACACAACCAGATATCATCATTGGCATTCACAAACTCTACCTCGAAGCAGGTGCTGATATTATTGAGACAAATACTTTTAGTAGTACTGTTATAGCCATGGCTGATTATGAAATGCAATCATTGGCTTATGAATTAAATGTTGCTGCAGCAAAATGTGCTCGTACTGCAGCTTTAGAATATACCGTTAAATACCCATCCAAACCTCGATTTGTAGCCGGTGCTATGGGGCCATTGAACAAAACATTAAGCTTATCACCTGATGTAAATAATCCAGGCTACCGGGCAGTAAGCTTCGATGAAGTAGTTGAGGCTTATTACGAACAAGTGAAGGGGCTAGTTGATGGAGGTGTTGATGTGCTATTGGTAGAAACCATCTTTGATACATTGAATGCAAAAGCTGCCATCTTCGCTATTAAAAAATATTTCAGAGATCTTGGAATACCTGAATTACCAATCATGATTAGTGGAACTATCACAGATGCTTCAGGAAGAACATTAAGCGGACAAACTTTAGAAGCTTTCTATACTTCTGTAATGCATGCAAACCCTTTAAGCATTGGATTAAATTGTGCTTTAGGTGCTGCTGAAATGAGAAGTCATATCGAAGAACTTAGTCAGATCGCAGCATGCTATACTTCTGCTTATCCAAATGCGGGTCTGCCAAATGCAATGGGAGAATACGATGAACAACCCCATGAAACAGCACACTTTATTGAAGAGTGGGCTCAGGAAGGTTTTGTAAATATTGTGGGAGGCTGCTGCGGCACTACACCAGATCATATTAAACATATTGCTCAGAACGTGCAGCATTTACAACCAAGAACTTTACCGGTTTTAGAAACAGCATTATAATTACTACTATGTCAAGCATCAAACCATACTTACGTTTATCGGGATTAGAGCCTTTAATTATTCGACCAGAAACAAATTTTGTAAATGTCGGCGAAAGAACAAATGTAACCGGCTCGAAAAAATTTGCTCGATTAATTAAAGAAAATAAATATGAAGAAGCTTTATCTGTTGCTCGTCAACAAGTAGAAAGTGGTGCACAGGTTTTGGATGTGAATATGGACGATGCTTTATTAGAAGGTGTTCAGGCCATGACCACTTTTATGAATCTGATTCAATCAGAACCTGATATTGCAAAGATTCCGATCATGATCGACAGTTCTAAATTCGAGATCATTTTGGCCGGATTAAAATGTGTTCAGGGTAAATGTATTGTCAATTCCATTTCAATGAAAGAGGGCGAAGCTAAATTCATTGAACAGGCTTTTATCTGTAAAGCATTTGGAGCTGCAGTAATAGTTATGGCATTCGATGAAATAGGTCAGGCCGACACGAAAGAAAGGAAAGTAAGTATCTGTTCAAGAGCATATAAAATATTAACCGAACAGGTTGGATTCGATCCTCAGGATATTATTTTCGATCCAAATATTTTTGCCATCGCAACTGGAATTGAAGAACATAATAATTACGCGGTCGATTTTATTGAAGCTACCAGAGAAATTAAACAATTAATGCCACTTACTAAAGTGAGTGGCGGTGTTTCAAATGTTTCATTCTCATTTAGAGGAAATGACCATGTGCGTGAAGCCATTCATAGTGTGTTTCTTTTTCATGCAATCAGAGCTGGTATGGATATGGGGATTGTAAATGCCGGACAGTTAGTTGTTTATGATGAAATAGAACCCACGCTTCGCCTACTTTGTGAAGAGGTGATCCTTAATAAAAATAATGAGAACAATGAGGCTACAGAGAAACTAATTATCCATGCCGAAACAGTAAAAGCAAAAGGCAAAGTAGAAATCAGGGATGAAAAATGGCGGAATAATTCTGTAGAAGAAAGGTTAAAGCATTCATTAGTAAATGGTATTACTGATTATATAGATGCAGATACTGAAGAAGCAAGAATGAAATATCCTAAACCACTTGATGTAATTGAAGGGCCATTAATGGCGGGCATGGATGTGGTTGGAGATTTATTTGGTGCAGGAAAAATGTTTTTGCCGCAAGTTGTAAAAAGTGCGCGCGTAATGAAAAAAAGCGTGGCTGTTTTAACTCCATTTATTGAGGCAGAAAAGGAAGAAAGAAAACAAGCGCACTTAGCTGCAGGAACCACTAATGAAGAAAATGCGGGGGCTTCTAAAATATTATTAGCAACAGTAAAAGGGGATGTGCACGACATCGGTAAAAATATTGTGGGTGTTGTGCTGGGTTGTAATGGTTATGATATTATAGATCTGGGAGTAATGGTACCTGCGGATAAAATTTTAGAAGCAGCAGTACGCGAAAAAGCAGACATTATTGGATTAAGTGGATTGATTACACCTTCTTTAGATGAAATGGTGCATATCGCCAAAGAAATGAAGAGAAGAGGTATGAAACAACCACTTATGATTGGAGGCGCTACAACTTCTAGAATGCATACTGCAGTAAAAATTGCACCTGAATTCGATGATGGTGTTGTGTATGTTTTAGATGCTTCCAGAAGTGTTACAGTAGCAGGTTCTCTTTTAAATAAAGAACAGAAACCAGAATTTTTACAACAACTTAAATCAGAATATAAGCAACTG
>CAIJZG010000190.1 GCA_903825065.1 uncultured Bacteroidota bacterium | reverse complement strand
CCATATACCGTTGGCCGAAGTACATCATTCTTTCCATCAGCATTCGGAGTAAATCCTGTGGGCACAAATATTTGAGGTCCGTTTTTTAATATGGTTACTAAAAAACTATTGGTTGCTGTACATCCAACAGAGTCAGTAACTGTTACGAAATATCTAATCTGATCTTGACTTCCATCTAATATTGCAATTGGATTTGAAATAGCAATATTGTTTAATCCTGTTGGAGGAGTCCAAAGGTAATTAGCCAATCTTTGATCTGATAAAATAGCATTAATCTGTAAAGGTTGATTAATCAATATGCTGGTATCCCTTCCTGCATTAACATTTAACGGAGATAACACATTTACATGAATAGTATCAAATAATGAATTTGGACAACCAGCATTTGAAACTCTTAGAATATAATTAGTATTCTTTGATGGAGTAGCTTGTGCATTAATTAAAAATGGTAATCCACTAATGATGCCATTTCCTCCATTATAAATCGAACCAGGATTCACCCATTGATAACTGCTACCATTATTAATAGCTGCATTAATAAAAGCAACGGTTCCAAAACAAATAGTGGTGTCTTTCGGAAATAGAACGGCTTCTGGAAAATTTGCTGGAAAAATATTCAATTTTACTTGATTGCTGGTATCAGCAGGACATCCTGGATCTGAAACGATAGCTCTGAAAAAGGTTTGCTTGTTGATGCCTGTAATATTTAAAATACTACTGGTAGTTGTTGCAGAAGCAATGCCCCAATTTAAAAGATCAGTCGAAGATTGCCAATTGATAGAACTACCAGTTGACCCCAATAATGTTAACCCATCCAGCAATGGTTGATTCATGCATATTTGTACACTGTCTGGGCTAATTTTTCCTGCAATAGGTTTGGGACTTAGAGCAATTATCGCAGCGGCTGTTGTGTCGACTTTGCAGGCAGGACCATTTTGTACAATGGCTTGATACATGGTCGTTTTTGCAAGATTATTTACAGTCAATTGAGGAGACGTATTAGCAATATTATTCCAGTTTTTACCTCCATCAATACTTGAAATCCATCCTAATATATTTCCAGAATTTCCAGACAAAGTCAGAGGGATTCCATTGTTAGTTAAAAAACCAATACAAATACTTGTGTCACCCGAAATTTTACCAGGGATTGTTGGTGGAGAGAGAGCTACATTTAATTGTGCTGTTAAAGTATCGCAGCCATTAATTGTAGCAGTAACACCAATAACTCCTCCATTTAAATCAGGCGTTACTGTAATCTTGTTTGAATTTGGAGTAGGCGTTGGTTGCCAATTATTAGGAATAGACCATAAATAACTCCCTCCATTTAATTCAGGGATTGAATAAGTTGCATTTCCATAAGGACAAGCTAGCGGATTGCCTTCAATTTGCAAACCCTGGCACACATTTTTTAAGGCAACATATGCATAGGCAAAATGTCCAGATGGAACACAATTATCTGCTTCAAAAGTTAAAGTAACTTTTGTTCCGCGATATCTTTTCAAATCAATGAGCACTTCTGTCCAACCTTTTGTCCAAACTCGATAAAGATTTTCATTAGTGTTGCCGTTATTGACATTAGGCGAAGGATTTGGACTCTGGGTAAATCCTTCGTTTAGGGCTGCTTGTTGATCTAAATTATAAATATTCACCACGGTACCTCTGCTAATTCTAGTTCCAGTCAATTGTGTGGGTAAAATATATGAAGCATCCGCGCAATTTATTGTTGATCCATCTTGTGAATTTAAAGTAGCCTTAAATTGGGGAACTTCGTCAGATGCATGAGGAGCACTTTCCAAAACCATCGCATAAGCATAAGTAATTACATAGGGGTCAGTTGCTAACCCTGGTGGCACATTGATGGTATATCCTATTTTTCTGAATAGGCCCCCATTTGGGGCGGGGTCATTATTATTAATGGTGGTGGATCCAAGTTTTATCGAATAATTATAATTATAGCCGTTGATTGTTGGAATGGTTGGAAAATTTCCAAAATAATCCAGAGAATTGGTTGTTTGAACCTCAATACCAGTATTTTGTCTTCCATATTCGGGAATGGTTTTTGCATTAACAGTTCCTTGAGGATAATTTAAAATGGAATCGTAATATACCTGGAATAGAGTCTTTCTTGATTGTGTATTTCCGTAATCAAAGTCTCCCGTAAATGCAAACCAATGTGAAAGATCCGAAGTGGAATAACTGAAGTTAATGGGGCATGTTTGAGACTGTGCCTGTATGCAGTAAAATAAAATAAAAAAGGTCAGCAGTTTTTTTATGAACATAGGTATGGGGGAGACCAGTTTCAAATTCATTTAAAGTTAATGCGTTATTTTATAAGGTCCTGAAAGTACAAATTGTTCTTATAGAATATAATAACAACAACTTATTTAACTTGTTTGCAACACCAATTTAAAGAGGCGGAAATAGCCAAATATGTTGCCTGAAATGATATATAAAATAAAGTTAGTTCTCAGATTAGTGAATAAAATCAAGTAGAAATCGATTAAGTTGTTCAGCAGCTTCCCACATACCCATATGACCAACCCCCTCTAAAATATGAACGGTTGGTAGAACGGGTAATTGAATTTGAGGTAATAAGTCAACCAAAGGTGCCGCAACATCTTCAGTACCAATTACGAAAAGGATTGGTTTAGGGTTGCCTTTTAATAAAGATGTTCTATCCGGACGGTTCATCATGGCTTGATAATATTGCTGACAAGCCTGCGTATTAAAAGTGAGTACGGATTCTACAAGTTGAGAAACCAATGCTGAATGGTCCTTTTTAAAAGTGGCTGAAAATAAATTTGGGATGGTATTTTTTAAAAATGGACCAGCTCCGTATAATTCCATCAACTCAATACCCTTTAAACGATTCGATTTTTTCTCTTCTGAATCGGCTATCGCTGATGAATGAACCAAGCCAAACTTCAAAAGCATTTCCGGAAAAATTTCCTCGAATGCAAGCGTTATGTAGCCACCCATACTATGCCCAATCATGATACATTTTGAAATGCTTTCTTCATTAAGAATAGAGGCAATCACATTTGCATAATCAAGAATTGAAATAGACAATCCTGACTCTTTATTTAAGTTATCGGGCTGAATTATTTCAGACAAACCAGACCCCGGCAAGTCTGGAACTATCAAGAGGCAATGATTTTGTAAAAAGGCAATTTGTCTATCCCAGATATGACTCTCTTCTCCGAATCCATGAATTAGAACTACAGGTTCACCTTTTCCTACTACTCGATAAGATATTTTTTTCTGAAAATATTGGAAAGACTTTTGCATGTTTAAAATAGTTGCTTTTGTTTTAATACCAGGAAAATATTCCAACCTATTAATAATAATGCTAAAAATGAAATCGATTTATACAACCAATCTCCATATCGGGTATAGAAAGTCAACACTTCAGAAGTTGGGATAGAATATTTAAAACTGGTAGGTTGATTCCAACCTTTGGTTTCTAGAATATTTCCTTTTTCATCAATTACTGCAGAAATGCCAGTATTCGCCGAACGAGCAACCCATCTTCTATTTTCAATAGCACGTAAACGTGCGTATTGTAAATGCTGTTTATGTCCCGGCGTATTTCCCCACCATCCATCATTTGTTAGAATCGTTAAGATATTGGCGCCTTTTGCTACATAAGAAGAGACGTATTCTCCGTAAACACTTTCATAACAAATAATGGGTGCAGCGAAGTATGGATTATTATCAGAATGAAATACAGAGGAAGTTGTAGATCTACCATAGCCCCCAGTACTGCCCCCAAATTTTTCAAATATAGGCCCCATGAATTTTAAAAAAGTAGGTAAAGATTCAACTCCAGGAACCAATTTGCTTTTATTATAAAATTGAAGCGTTTGATTTGATTTGATTAAAATAGCTGCATTGAAGGCATCTACATAAGTGCCATCTTCTCTCTTGCTCGAAGTAGCAGTAGCATCTGAACTTGAATATGATTTCAAGGTTTCAATACCCGATATTAAACTAATCTCAGGATGCCTATTTACAAATTCAAAAACAGGTTGATAAAAATTATTGTTTCGAACATTTGGTTGCCATTCTACTGCACTCATGGCTGTCTCAGGCCAAATAACTAACCTGGTAGAACTGTCTATTTGTTTTTCTGATAAATTAACCAGGATCGCAATTTGTTGAGATATATTTTTGGCATCAAATTTTTGAAATGGATCAATGTTGGGTTGTACAATAACCACATTATGTTGAGCAATACTTTTAGACGTATGTTGGAGATAATAAAATAAATTGAAGAACGAGAAAAGCAAAGGCATCAAGAGTAAAATAGAAATTTTAATCAATGTTTTGCTTAATAAATGTTTTAAACGAATTGACTGAATGATTTCATAAACCAGCACATTGCTAAGCAAAATCCAAAGAGTTCCTCCGCTAACACCAGTATATTCATACCATTGTATCCATTCGGGGTGAGCAGCAAATACATTGCCGAGAGATAGCCAAGGCCAACTCAGTTGCCAGTTTAAATGTATAAATTCAAATAACATCCAAAAACTAATCAGGGCTGAATAACCCATTAGATTTCCGGATCTCTTTTTTACTGAAAAAAATCCCCACCAGGGTAAACACATTATTAAACTGTTGAAAATAATGGCTGCCACACTTCCGATATCAGTTGAATTCCAAATCCACCAAGTAGTACTGGCATTCCACAGTAGCATGGTTAAAAAAGTATGCCAAAAAAAACTAGCTTTTTTCTGAAGATTATCTGCAATAAATAGAAGTGGTGTAAATCCAAAGAAAATAAGGAAGGTTAATGGCGATACTGGCCATGCTGCAAAAAGCAATAATCCTGCAAACAAACTGGCGCTGATGGATATTATTTTTTTCAAAACCTTTTTTTTAAGTGTCGGAAGTTCGGAATAAAAAACGAAAAAGGGATGCCCTTTGCAGAACAGCCCTTTTTATTAATTTATGACTTTTTATTTCTTGCTATAATTTGGAGCTTCCTTTGTTACATCAACATCGTGAGCATGACTTTCTTTCATGCCTGCATTACTGATTTTCACAAATTTGGCTTTTTGTAATTCTTTAATATTAGCAGCTCCACAGTATCCCATTCCAGCGCGAAGTCCACCTACATACTGATAAACTATTTCACTCAAATTTCCTTTGAATGCAACACGACCTTCAATTCCTTCGGGAACATATTTTTTAATGTCGTCTTCCACGTCTTGAAAATATCTGTCACCACTTCCCTGACTCATCGCACCAAGACTTCCCATGCCACGATACTCTTTGAATTTTCTTCCTTCATAGATAATGGTTTCTCCTGGGCTTTCTTCCACACCTGCAAATACACTTCCCATCATCACCAAATTAGCTCCAGCTGCTAATGCTTTTACCATATCACCGGTATACCGGATACCACCATCTGCGATTACTGGAATTCCTTTTGATTTTAAAGCATTACTTGCTTCCATAATAGCAGTTAATTGCGGAACCCCAGCTCCAGCTACAATTCTTGTGGTGCAAATAGAACCAGGTCCGATACCAACTTTAACACAGTCAGCACCAGCAGCAGCTAATGCTAATGCCCCTTCCGCAGTTCCTACATTGCCTGCTATAATTTGTAAGTTTTTAAAATTCTTTCTCAAGCCTTTCAACGCATCAATTACGCCTTTGCTATGTCCATGTGCACTGTCCAGAGTAACCACATCAACACCCACATGTTGCAAAGCTGCAGCGCGATCTAATAAGTCTTTAGTTATCCCTAATGCGGCACCCACTAATAACCTTCCTAGTCCATCTTTTCCTGCATTTGGGAAATTGCGAATTTGCAAAATGTCTCGATAGGTAATGAGTCCAATTAATTTACCT
>CAIJZG010000189.1 GCA_903825065.1 uncultured Bacteroidota bacterium | reverse complement strand
GCTGCACTGAATATTATTCGCAAACAAGTAGCTGGCGCCTAGTACCAGTTTTCTTAAAATAATATAAAAGCCCAAAAGAAAAATTCTTTTGGGCTTTTATATTAGAATCAGAAGTTAACATACTGCTTTAGCTTGGGCTAAAGCAGTATGTTAACTTCCTTATAAAAAATCCTAGGCTGAAGCCTTGGATTAACAGCTTGCTAGGCATAAAATTATTTACTATTCAATCCTTAGGCTGAAACCTAGGGTAACACCTTCTAGGACATTATATTCTTTGTTATTAACCCTGCCCTTTAGGGTGGGTCTGGAAGCAAGTATCCTACTTTGGGCTTTAGCCCTGACGTTTTCTGCGTAAAATTAAAAAAATGTTTTCTCCTAGATCCCACTCTGCGTAAGGGCTAAAGCCAGATTATCTGTTCCTTATAAAAACCCTAGGCTGAAGCCTAGGATTAACAGCTTCTTAGAAATAATACTTCTCACTCCTCACTTCTCACTTCTCACTCCTCATTCTTATCTATTCACTATTTTAACTAGCTTTAGTTATGAGAAAATTCAATCTTGCCTTACTGATGTTATGTATAATAACTTCAATTTTGGCTCAGGATAAACCTGCCTATATTTTATACAATGCAAAAGGAAAAAAAATATCATTTGGCAAAATGGTAGACAAGATATCGGGAAACGATATTATTTTATTTGGAGAATTACATAATAATGCAATCGCGCATTGGTTGCAGCTTGAGCTAGTAAAAGACGCAAAGGAAAAGAGAGGATTGGTATTAGGTGCAGAAATGTTTGAACAAGATAATCAAGAGGCATTAGACCAATATTTACATGGAGATATCGATCAAAAAGGGTTTGATACATTAGCCCGCTTATGGAAAAACTATCCAACTGATTATGCACCATTAGTAAACTTTGCAAAAGAAAATAAGATTGCATTTGCAGCAGATAATATTCCTAGGAGGTATGCTTCACTTGTTGCAAAGGGGGGCTTTAAAGCATTAGATTCTTTAAGTGCTAAAGAAAAATCATGGATTGCACCTTTGCCGATTGCTTATGATGCTGAATTACCAGGATATAAAAAAATGTTAACCATGATGGTAGGTCATGGTGGTGATAATCTTCCAAGAGCTCAAGCCATTAAAGATGCAACTATGGCTTATTTTATTTTTAAATATTATCAACAGGGAAGCCTATTTATACATTTTAATGGATCCTATCATTCAGAAAATCATGAAGGAATCGTATGGTATTTGCAAAAAGCAAAACCTGAATTAAAAATTGCAACCATAACAACCGTTTCACAAAAAGATATAAAAAAGTTATTAGCAGAAAACAAAGGCAAAGCAGATTATATTATTTGTGTGGATGAAGACATGACAAATACTTATTAATAGAATCTTCCAATTGCTTTGCTTTCCACCACTATTTTTTTAATCTCTGATGGGTCTATAACACCTTGTTGTGCATACAAAACTTTTCCTCCTGGCTCTACTATAATTGTGTAGGGAATAGCACCCAGCCATCTTGGGTCAATCGCTTCAATTAATTGATAGATATCTTCTGAATTAAATAAGAAGTTGGTGCCTGAAGCTTGTTGCTTTTGCAAAAACTTTAAAACCCTAGGCTGCTTGGAAAAATTGTCTGCACTAATCGTAACCCATTCGAAATCCCGACTTCGATACATCCGATTAATCGTAACAAAATCAGGAAATTCTGAAACACAGGGTCCGCACCATGTAGCCCAAACGTTAATTACACGAAGCTTATCTGATTTATTTTTTATTAGATTTTTTATCCCATAAACACCAATAGTATCAATAGTTACAGGCTCTTTGGACCAATTAATTTTAGCCTGATCTATCCAATTACTTTTTTCAGCCCATTTTATAGAACAACCAAAAACTTTTGTAGTAGCAACAGTTGGCTGTTCGCCTTTCAATAATTGATCAAGAGCATCTCTTGTATCAAAATGATTGGGCTTTCCTCCTGGCTTTTCCAAATCATCTATTCTTCCAGAAAATCTCAGAATCCTTTCTTGATCAAAAATAAAAACATGTGGAGTTGCTTGCGGTCCATATGCAATAGAGGTAGCCTGAGTAGCACCATCAAATAAATAAGGAAAATTAAAGCCTTTTGTCCTGGCCCTTTCTTTCATGTCTTGAAAACTATCCCCTAAATCAGTATAATTTAACTCATCTAAACGAATCGATTTAGGATCATTTGGCATGATGGCAATTACTGCTACATTTTTTTTTGTGTACTCTTTAGTTAATTCAATAATTCTATTTTCATAGGCTTGTGCAGTTGGGCAATGATTACAGGTAAAGACGACTACTAATAATTTAGCAGAAGCAAATGAAGCAAGATTATATTTTTTCCCATCAACTCCAGGGAGGTTGAAATCTGGTGCTTTAGCACCTATAGCTAATGAAGTATGATGGTCATCGTTTAATGGGGCTGCAACCAAAATAAAACTGTTAAATAAAGTCACAGCAAAAAAAGCAAAAAAGATTTTTTTCATTCTACCTATTTGAACATAAAAGTTAGCAATTTTTTTTCACCCGATAATTATTGTTATGGGTAGAAATTAATGTTGAGTTCATATTGGTTTGATATGTTTGAATAAAAATGCGAATAAGCTTCTTTTTCCTATTCATAGTTTTTAATTTTTCTATACAAGCGCAACAAAAACTGGCTTCAATCCCATTAAGCAATAATAAATTTATAGTGGTATCTCATAGAGGCAATCATGTTGATGTACCAGAAAATACCATAAAATCTTATGAAAATGCAATAGCAATTGGTGCAGACTATATTGAGATTGATTTGAGAACAACAAAAGATAGTCAGTTAGTGATTATGCATGATGGCAGTATTGATAGAATGACTAATGGTAAGGGGAAAGTAAAAGACCTAACACTATCTGAAATAATGACTTATCAAGTAGAAGAAAAAACAAAACCTGAATGGGGGAAATTTAACATCCCGCAATTCGAAGAAGTTTTGAAATTGGTCAAAAACAAAATTAATATTTATCTAGATTTTAAAGAAGCGGATGTTTTAAAGACCTATCAAATGTTATTAAAATATGGTGTAGAGAAACAAGTAATTGTTTATATCAACTACCCACTTCAGGCAAAAAAATGGATGCAGGTGGCTCCTCAAATCCCATTAATAGTAAGTTTCCCAGATAATATCAGAGATAGTTCTTCTATGGCAAATTTTTTAAATAAATATCCGGTTGCCGTGTTGGATGGTTCTTATAAAGAATATAATGCGAGTATGGTTCGCGCATCGCATCAGAATTTCACAATGGTATGGCCAGATATTCAACATCCCAGAGAGGCCGAATTTTGGGAAGAAGCCATTAAACTAGGGGTGGATGGATTACAAACTGACCATCCGGAAGCATTAATAAATTTTCTTAAAAATAAAGGAATCAGGTAAGCTTTCTAAAGCTAAAAGGGAGTAATTTTAAGGATTACTTACTCTAATTATTGCCATGTACCAAATTCTATTGAGCGCGGTTGCAACTGCATTATTGGCTTTGCAACCTTCTGTAAATCCTCAAAAAAAAACGAGTTCTGATCCCATTAAAAAAAAGGAAGCTAAAGTTACCGTTTACACAACTGCCGAAAATAGCAACTTACGATTAACACAAACAGCAGTTCTGAATTTTAGTCCCTATGGACAACCCTTTGAAACAGAACCCGCAGTATTCGTAGATCCCAATAAAAAATTTCAAACCTTTGTAGGGGTTGGTGGGGCTTTAACCGATGCATCTGCTGAAGTGTTTGCTAAGCTTCCAAAAAACAGGCAGCAGGAATTACTTGAAAAATATTATGATGTAAATAAGGGTATTGGATTTTCTTTAGCAAGAACTAATATTCACAGCTGCGACTTTTCGAGCGATAGTTATACTTATGTGAAAGAAAACGATACAGAATTAAAATCATTTAGTGTTGCACATGATCAGCAATATCGCATCCCTTTAATTAAGCAAGCCATTGCAGCAGCAGGCGGCAAGTTGCCTATGTTTGTTAGCCCTTGGAGTCCGCCAGGTTGGATGAAAGATAATAAAGACATGTTACATGGTGGAAAGCTATTGCCAGCCTATTATCAAAGCTGGGCAAATTACTATATCAAATTCATCAAAACCTATCAAGAAATTGGAATCCCTATTTGGGCATTAAGTGTTCAAAATGAACCAATGGCAAAACAAACCTGGGAATCATGCAATTATTCAGCAGAGGAAGAAACTAATTTCATTAAAAACTATTTGGGACCCACTCTAGTAAAATCTGGTTTGGGTGATAAAAAATTGATTGCATGGGATCATAACCGTGATTTATTATACCAACGGGCAAGTGCAGTTTTGAATGATCCGGCTGCTGCTAAATACGTTTGGGGTATTGGATTTCACTGGTATGAAAGTTGGACTGGTGGTGGTAATCTTTATGACAATGTACGTCTAGTTAATGAGGCTTATCCAAATACCCATTTGATGTTTACTGAAGGTTGTGTCGAAAAATACGATGCAACAAGGGTTAAAGAATGGCGATATGGAGAAATTTATGGCAGAGCTATGATCAATGATTTTAATAATGGAACTGTTGCTTGGACCGATTGGAATATTTTATTAGATGCAAAAGGTGGACCAAACCATGTGGGCAACTTTTGCTTTGCACCTGTTCATGCAGATACAAAAACCGGCGAACTTACTTATTTGAATTCGTTTTATTATATCGGACACTTCTCGAAATTTATTCGCCCAGGTGCGAAACGTATTATTAGCTCTGCAAGTAGAGGTCAGATACTAACAACTGCATTTCAAAACACGAATGGATCTATTGTAGTAGTTGTTATGAATCCTAGCAACGATAATATACCCTATCATATGAGTATCGGCAACAAAGCGGTGGAAGTAACTAGTCTTCCACATTCAATTCAAACATTAGTAATCGAATAATTATTCAATCTATAAAATACCAATATCTGAAAGGATATTGGTATTTTTCTACACGATAAAAAATTAAGTTTTTGATTAAATAATGCCCTTTTCATTCAACATTTTATTTAAGAATGAATTAAAAAAACTATTTTAAATTTCCATTTATCTGATTGCAAATTACCGTTTATGAAAATTCACTCTTTTATTTATTTATTTATTTTGCTACTATTAATTGAGTCTTGTAGTAAGGGTTCAGGATCTAATACCACTCCCCCGCCTGCAGCTCTCCCAATTGCAACTATTAGTGATGTTAGTAATGAAAGAACTAGTGCAAATTCTCATTTTCAATTTAGTGTAACTATCGATAAAGTTAGTAGTTCAGCTATTACCATTGCATATACTACGGCTGATGGAACAGCAATTTCTAATACCGATTTCAAGCCTAGCGCAGGCACTCTAACAATACCTGCAAATTCAAATTCCGGAATTATTGATGTAGAAATCATAGGCGATAGTACCCGTAAAGCAAACCAATTATTTACTGTTCAACTTTCTAATCCTTCCAATTGTACCTTGGCCACTTCTAAAGGAACTGGTACCATTATCAATGAGAATTTATTGTATTTCCCAGTTGATAATCTAGGTTATACTACACCAACTACCTATCCTGGAATGAATCTGATTTGGAGTGATGAATTTAATAATAATGCCATTGATCAAAATACCTGGACATTTGAAACTGGTAATAATGGTTGGGGTAATTCAGAATTAGAAAATTATACATCGAGAACTCAAAACGCATTTGTATCAAAGGGCAACTTAATTATAGAAGCTCGTAAAGAGTCTTTAGCCGGCAGTAGTTATACATCTGCAAGGATGATTACTAAAGGTAAACAAACTTTTACCTATGGCAGAATTGATGTTCGTGCTAAGCTTCCAACCGGCAAGGGCTTATGGCCAGCTATTTGGATGTTAGGAAATAACATTGATCAGGCAGGTTGGCCAGCATGCGGAGAAATGGACATTATGGAATTAGTGGGCGATGTGCCGAATACTGTTCATGGAACATTGCATTGGGGTGCAACTCCAACCCTGCACCAATCCAAAACAAATTATTATGCTCTGAGTTCTGGAACCTTTGATCAGCAATTTCATGTGTATAGTTTAGTATGGATTAAAGATCAGGTTCAGATTTATGTGGATGATATTTTGTACAATACTGTTACCACTGCAAATACAGCGGGAAGTCTTTATCCATTTAATAATCCTTTCTTCTTTATTTTAAATGTAGCAGTAGGTGGTACTTGGCCGGGTTCGCCAGATGGCACTACTGTTTTTCCTCAAAGAATGGTTGTTGACTATGTTCGAGTATTTCAATAGGGTTTTGTTTTCTATTGAGTAGAATTTTACATTTACAAGAAATAGGAATTTATGCCAGCTATAAAAACAGCCATACTTTCGTTCGGAATGTCTGGAAGAGTATTCCATGCACCTTTTATAGCCCTTAATCCTGGGTTTGAATTAGCCGGTATCTGGGAAAGAACAAAGTCTGAATCGTTAGAATTTTATCCGGACATTAAAATTTATCGCTCCCTCGATGAAATATTGAATGACGAAAGTATCGAACTTGTCATTGTAAATACACCAACAAACACCCATTACGAATACAGTAAAAAAGTTTTGCTGGCAGGAAAACATGCCGTAGTTGAAAAAGCTTTTACAACTAGTATTGCGGAGGCTATTGAATTAGAAGAACTCGCAAGATCTGTCAATAAAAAAATATCTGTCTATCAAAATAGACGCTGGGATAGTGATTTTAAAACGGTTAGAAAAATTATTGAAGAAGGTTGGCTAGGAAATATTGTTGAAGCAGAAATTCATTATGACCGTTATAGAGTAGCCTTAAGTGCGAAATTGCATAAAGAAATTCCTGGTCCCGGTGCCGGAGTGCTAAATGACCTAGGACCCCATTTAGTAGATCAGGCAATTTGTCTTTTTGGAATGCCGCTTGCTGTTTATGCTGACATCCGAATTACCAGACCAAATTCTTTAGTAGACGATTACTTTGAATTGCTTTTAAACTATTCAGATAAAGTAGTGCGACTCAAAGCAAGCTGTCTGGTTCGAGAGCCATTCCCTTCTTATATTATACATGGCCTAAAAGGAAGCTTTCATAAATCTAGAACAGATGTTCAGGAAACTGCTTTGTTAGCAAATCAGAAACCAAACTTACCTAATTGGGGAGTGGAACCAATAGAAGAAAGAGGATATTTACACACAGAAAAAGATGGCAATATCATTCGAGAAAAAGTTCCTACTGAAATTGGTAATTATGGTACTTATTATGCATTAGTTGAAAAAGCAATTAGAGAAAATAAAGAAATGCCGGTGACTGCTCAAGAAGGTATTCAAGTAATGAAAATTATTGAAGCTGCTTTTAAAAGTAGTGAATTGAAAAAACAAATTTCATTAACTCAATAACTTCTATTTTATCATTTTTCATGCACCCCTTTATTGAACCCATATATCAAACTTTTCAAAAAAATGCAGATGCTACTAATGCTTCTGATATGAAAGCTTATATGCTCAATAAGTTTGAGTTCTTCGGCATTAAAACCCCATTACGTGACGAAATAGTAAAACCATATTTAAAAGATCATTCTTTAAAAAATTTCTCAGATTTAGATCAAGTGATTAAAGCGTTATGGGAATTACCAGAAAGAGAAATGCAATATTTTGCGATTGATACTTTTTTTTCGCACAAAAAATTATGGTCACAAAGTTCTATCAAACTCATTGAGTATTGTATTGTTCAAAAAAGTTGGTGGGATACTGTTGATGGAATTGTAGGTGATTGGCTGGGGACTTATTTCAATATGTTTTCAGAACAAACTTTTTTAATTACTTCTCAATGGAATAAGAGTAATAATATTTGGTTACAAAGAAGCAGTATTTTATTTCAAAAATCCTATAAAAAAAATACGGATACAGCATTATTAAACAGCTATATTTTACATCTCAAAGACAGTAAAGAATTTTTTATTAGAAAAGCTATCGGTTGGGCGTTAAGAGAATATTCTAAGACCAATCCTGAATGGGTCATTTCTTTTGTTGCCAATAATAAGTTATCCCCTCTCAGCGAAAAAGAGGCTTTAAAACGAGTATCTAACTAAAAAAAAATGCCTTCCACTAAGAAGGCATTAAGATATTCGTTGTAAAGAAAATTACATTTTTTTGGCGTCTTCTAAAAACTTAGCTAAACCGATATCAGTTAAAGGATGTTTCAATAATCCCAAAATTGAATCTAAAGGACAGGTGCAAACGTCGGCACCAGCTTCAGCACACTTAATAATGTGTAACGCATTTCTGATAGATGCAGCCAAGATCTCTGTTTTATAACCTTGAATATCAAATATCTGACGCATTTGCCTGATTAATTCTATACCATCCCAACCACTATCATCAATACGGCCAATAAAAGGTGATACATAAGTAGCTCCTGCTTTTGCAGCCAAAATTGCTTGACCAGCAGAAAAAATCAATGTGCAATTTGTTCTAATACCATTATCGCT